>SHMU01000001.1 GCA_008080765.1 Promethearchaeota archaeon
CTGTGCCGTCTTACAAAACTTCATTAGAACTCAACCTTATAATGATAATGATAACGCACGTATTTAAATCTTGTCACCTAATACTATCTAACGGCACTTCCTCCCCGCCCTAAAGGACGGGGCTTCCGTGCCGATCCTATGGTGAAATAATTATTTCTTCACAAAATTTTAATTTATTCTAGCAAATAATTTCATTTTGTATAAATCATTTATGTATATAAATTATAACAGAATATATGAGCGCTAAGAAAGACAAAAAAACTTTTTGGGACACCATAACAACTTATAATTCTTTAATGAAAATAAGTATTGAGGGGCCAAATTGTACAGATCCCACAGTTTGTTTAGGAGATTGTTGTGATATTCAGATCAATGTTCCTAAAATTCTTGCCAAGAAATATATCAAAGAAGGGTATGCAACTAAAAATGATTTTATCCGATCTAATGTATATAGTTTTAAATTAGGATTCAATTATTTGACGGCAAAATGCGTATTATTTGATCAAAATAAAAATGGATGCAGTGTTCATCATTCTAACATAAAGCCTCCCGAATGTTGGATATATCCTACGGGTTTTTCTCCCCCTAAAGAGACTCCTATTCGATGTAAAAAGGTGGGGGGATGGAATATTAAAAAGGTGAGAACCCTTATTAAAGCAGAAGAATTATATGAAATTTACAAAGAGTTTTGTCTTTTGGAAGCGAAATCAGAATTAGAAAATATTAAAAACCGAGTGATCAACTCTAAACGAAAAGATTTAAAGAAAACATTTCAAGAAATAAAACCTTCCCATTTAGCTGGATTTCAAGATAGCTGGGATACCATAGAACCTTTATATGCCGAGGGATATTCCTTATTTTTAAAACGATTGTGCAAAAAATATAATCCCTCGTGCCCATATATTCCACATAATTTCGTACAATGTGAACAGATCTGTACCTCAATTGCAAATGAATTAATCTCATTTTTAGAGTGTTATCTCCAATCATATTGTAAACAAAAAGGATGTGATTCTTCGGGAAAATATCCCTTTCATCGGCTCTTTAAAGATATTACTACCTCAGAATATTAAGTTGTTAATTGCACAATATTAAAGGATTAACTTTAAAATATTAATTCCTTAACGGAAAAGTTCTTTATGTAAATGATCTATATCTAAATAAGTTAAAATGTAATAGTCGCCATTTTAAATATAATATGTGGGTAATATATACTCTTAAGAAGCACAATATTATATATTAAACTAGTAATTAACATATGTGAAATATTGTAAGTATAATCACAAGCCAACAAAATAATAGGGAATGGGAAAAAAAATATGTCTTTAGGAAAAACCGATGCTGAGAAAAATTTATATGAACTTACCAAAACCATGCTTCTTAAAAAACAACTAAAATTAATTGAAAAACCAGATGAGCTGATATTACGGGGAAAATCAGGAAAAAAATGGAAATTTGATCTCATCGTCCAAAATGACAATTCAGAAAAGTTTGGCATCTTTGTAAAAGATTGGAAACGAGAAATCTCAGTCACACAATTAAGACAACTAAATAAAGCTTGTCGTGATATCGATGAAATTGCGGGAGGTATCTTGGTATGCAATCAAATAACTTCTTTCGCCGAGGATTTTAGTGAGCATTTTGGTGTGCAAATTTTATCCCGAGGTCGGCTTGTATCAAAACTGAGAAACTATAACTATAATTATTAAGCAAAAGATAATTATTAAGCAAAAGATAATTATTAAGCAGGATATCTTACTTGATCTGATCATCAAAAAACTATTTTTCCTCATAATTAATTCTTTCTTTTAAGGTAAGCTAAGCCCAAAAATCTTGTGAATATACGGAAAAAATAGCAAGAAATGAAAAATTAAAAAAAAAAGTTAAAATACTATCAATATTGCAAATAAAAATTAGGTAAGGATAAAATCTTCTTCGGGAAGTTCTATCGTAAACCAAATCTGATATTCACATAAATCAGCGTCCCAAGGCCACCAGCCCCAATAGCCGCCGACGTATGCCGACCAGTCGTCGCACCACCAATTAAAGGGGGTATACTGATCATCACTCGACCAATCGTCGTCTTCCCACGCTTCACATCGAATTTTTAACGGCGCATCTCTCTTGATATAGCCGTCAAACATCTCGGCGTCCCAATAGACGGTTTCACCATCATCTACGCCCGTCACAGTTCCTAAATCGTCTCGGTCGTAATATTTGGGATGATTCCCATCGCCTGCCCAGGTTTTAATGTACATTTCGGCACCGCCCGATTCTGCATTATCATTATACTTTATGTGATCTAAGTTGACCACTATATGGGCCACATTGCTTCTGGAAACGTCGCTTGTAAAGCCGTTCACTTCGAACCAGATTTTATTGCCATCCGCATCTTCTGCAACAAACTCAAAATCTTCTTGATCGATATCGGAAGATAAGGTGATTCCTTTAACCTCAAAGGTTGCCCATAAATCATCCGAATTTAAATCGTCATCATCCCACACTTCAATCTTGATATTAATGAAGGGAGTTTCATAATCATCCAGAGAAATCATGTCACTTTGACATGTATCGCTTGTTTCTCGGTATGCTTCTCCCGCATCAAGATCACCTATACCAGAGTCTATATTGCCACTTACGGAAATATAATCATTGGTATAAGCATCACCGTCAGGATCAATCCAGATTTTATAATATGGCTCACCGCCATAATCCGGCCAACCGTCTAAATTTTCTGTGGTTGAGAATCCCATGATGTTGACAAAAGCATTTCCCACCAAAGGAATGTTTTCTCCTTCAAAAGTATAACCACTTCCTAATATATCCAAGAAGATGTTTAAAGTTGAAGAGCCAACCATGGAGGTTCCATGATTATCTGTACAGATATAAGTGTTAGAACCAATTAACCAAGCACCATCTTGGGGTACCAGAGCATCGAAGCCAGTTAAATCCTGCGTTAATGCGGGACCTGTAGTACCCGTATTTTGGAAATCTTCGGGTTTATTCATGTCATTTCCCGGAAAATTGGAAAAGAATACATCGGGCCATGGATGTCCTGCGATGGTCGACCAACTGCTTGGTTGAACGGGGACATCAGATACTTCGTGAATGAAATCATATCCACTTAACCATTCCATAAATTGGGAATCGGTTTGCATGTCCCATGCTGAAGCACCCCAAGGACCGAAGGTATTGATAATACCTAATTCGATATCTTGGATAATTCCGGGCATGCCAGTGCCCCAATCGGCTATAGGAACTCCCCAGTGAGGAGCTTGTAGGTTAATGAGATGATCAAATTTATCACCCGAGATTAATCCTCTCTTTAAGAGGGTACGGCTAATTAAACCACCCATACTATGGGTAATTAAGTTTATTTTTGGGGTATGCCATGTTCCATCTCCCGTTTGAGATGGTGATAATACATCTGAACCGGGAGCTGTAAAAGTTACCTTATCCAAAATATAATCCGTAATCTGTTCAGAAATATCCCAGATTCCGTCACCCTTAATAACCAATTCATTATTGTTATTGGTATCCTTATATTTGTCGCCAGCTATTTGCGTATATCCTGAAGTTTCGGGTATTCCATCACCGTTTCGATCATTAAAGCTCCATCCATTACTGGTGGGACTGTAGGTGATGGCTTTCGTATTTACCGTTTTACATGCACTCGGACTATATGCTCCGTTGAAATCCACCATATTAAAGCCTGCCTCATCTAATACATTCCAGATCTTAATCATCCCTGCGCCAACGCCGAGCCACCCAGGTAATAAAACCACGGGATACTCGGAGTTTGTAGAGGCTTGAATTTCATTACTTTCCGCAGCTAATAACCCTAAATTTGAAGTCTGGTCATTTGTAGGAGAGATTGAATTTGCTGATACTGCAAATATTGATGGTATTATTAATATTGCTAACACACTAGCCAATACTGCATAATACCTCGTTTTTTTCATAAAATCAGTTTTTGCTGTTTATTAGACAATTAAGTTGACTAATCCATAATTTAAAGAATTAATCAATAGTAACAATATGGATCAAACCTATATTTAAATGTTTTTAATTTTTCACATTTTGTTATCAAAATGATACATTTGAATCAAATTCATGTTGATCATTACAAATCATCAGCTAGCAGATAAAAAGAATTGTAAGTTAGCGAGGAAAAAAAGAGTTAATAGAAAAAAAGAATCCTATTTTTGTAATTTTATGTTTGTATTAATTTTTCGTGTTTATTTCAGAGTTGAGCGTTTTGAAGACTTTTTTGGTTGACGCAGTTTAAAAATGAAGTAGCTTAAAAGAAAGGTGAAAAGTACACCAATAATAGCAATAACATTTGTTAAAATTTCATCCAGTTTAATTCCAAAAAGAATTAATGCTTTAGGTACAACCGAGGCAACACTTCCATAGATGGCAATGGAACGGGCAAGGCGTGGATCTTCCACTTGAGCTTGTATAGGAAGGTTATGAAGTATAATGCTATCTTTATTCAAAAATTCAATATATCGTTAAATGTTTCCTTTAGAAATTGGAGTTATAAAGAATTTTAATTTGTCTTTATCTTTTAAAAAATCAGAGCTGAGCGACGGCGGTGTCACAATACATCCCGGCAATATTGGTTGGACCTTTATTTCAGGATGAGAAACTTTCATATCCATGGTATCTTTTAGTTGTGTTTTTCGCTCTCCTGTTAATTAATACTTCTTTATCAGCAAGCGTTTTATATTCAAAATATGATAAAAGAATATTCATCGAATAGTTTTTTTCGGGATTCATGAGATCATAATATTCCACCGAAATTTGTTTTTTAAATCTTAATTCGGGGAGATATTATTTCTCTTTTTCACTGGGTATATTAGGAGAGCTATTAAGCTCTATAGATATTCCTCCACTGGGGACTTCATTCGGTTTTGGTGGTTTTTCTTCTTTTTTTATTTCGGAAAGATCAGATATTTGACCCAATGTTTCTTCCTTCTGCTTTTTAAGATCTCTCTCGTCAGCGAACTCTTCTGTAGTTTCTTCTCTATCCATATCTCTTGTTTCTCCTTCAATTTTACTTCTTTCAGTCTCTTTTGAGGATGGTCTCTCTTTTTGTGGAGCTGCTCTTATTTTTTTATAAGAAACAATGATAAAGATAAAACCAATTATATCCAGGATGATTCCTGCAACAAGCAATACGATTGAAGTGCCCAAACTGAGTAATGAAACTGAGATAGTCACAATTCCTATAATCTTAAGCGAAATTCCAACTAATAATTCTAAAAACGAGAATATTAAGAAATGTTTTGTTTTTACCATTTTGAAAAGGAGATTTGAAAACTATTAAATATTAGTATTGGAAGGGGTTTTGATTCCTTGATTTCTTACAGGGCTGCTTTATTTTGATTTAACAAGAAGGAGTTTTTTAAGTTTCTCATAGCAACTTTACCATCTAATAAATAGGGACCCCTAATAATATAAGGGACATCAGTAAGATACCCCCACAAATAAGTGGATTCAAATAATTGTCTTGCAGCTGGAGGATTGAGGTTGCCAAATCAATTACCAGAAAAGTTAAAGCCATAATGAACGCTACAATAAGCGTGATAGGGATTGACCACGTGTTCAAGCCAAAAAACCAGCTAAAGAGAGCAGCAAATACAGTACAAATAAAGCTAGCAAGCACTCCTCCTATATATCCTTCAATAGTTTTTTTGGAATTTTTTGGAAAATGATGTTTATTTTTTGTCAACAATCCAAACAGCGAGGCAAACGCATCTGCGACTGCTGTAATGAGTAGCACTACAATAAAGATTTGGAATTTAAAGATAAGGAAAGGACCAAATCCAAAAACCATAACGGAAGTACTGGTGA
The DNA here is from genome assembly GCA_008080765.1 of Promethearchaeota archaeon. Lineage (GTDB taxonomy): Archaea > Asgardarchaeota > Lokiarchaeia > Sigyniarchaeales > SOKP01 > TEKIR-8. Next base: position 5,860 of record SHMU01000001.1, read on the forward strand.
AAGTATCTAATTCATCTCTTGTCATAGCTTGTTTAAACCACTTGGCAACTATTGGTGGCATGTAGCTAAAATCCAAAAGTCGTACCAAATCTCCTATTATAAATGTAAAAGCAAAAATTACTCCAACAATTGTTATAATAAAACGCGCATAATCTAACCATCTTTCGCCCAATAATACGGGAGAAAGAAAAAAACAAATAATTACGATAGACCCTACAACTCCAAAGGGGATTGTATGGATATATTTCCTGCGGATTTTGTTTTTGTTTCCATAATTTTCAATAAAATCCTTACGAAATAATCTATAATTGTTTTGAGTGGTTAGTAATTCCGGGTTTCTTATGGTTCTTATTTTTGCTGAGAGTGCCCATAATACCATAAACACGGAGAGCCCCACGATCAACAGATTCCCAAAAAAAATGAAATCTTGTCTTGCAGTGGGAAAGACCACACCTTCATAACCATTAGAAAACTCTAAAATGTAAAGAGGATAATAGAATCCGAGACCCATTGTGAGTAGAGCGTGGATGATCTCATTTATTTTACACCATTTATCTTTATCTTCTTTATTCCAAGATTTAATGATATAATATCCCATAAAACACACGATTATAAAATCTAATACAACTACAAATAAATAAAACATAGCAAAGCACCTTATTTTTGATATATTTATTATAAGATTATATTATTGTATTATATACATAATGAATTGCCATTCTATATTATAATTAATTATTAAAATGATCTTAAGACATAGAAATAAAGATGAAAGAAAAAAAAGGAAATGAGAAAGACTCTTTAAATATCACGAACTTTTACCGTTTTTCGCCCATTTGATGTCGCTCTTTCAATAGCACGATCAAGAATTTCAATAATTCTTTCATTTAATAGATCTCCTTCTAATATACTTGAACTAGTGTTGCATCCTTTATCTTTTATATACTCACGCACTTTACTTTTGACATACATAGTTTCAGGCATTTTTTATTCATCCCTTTATAATAATATTTTTCAAGCTTTCATTGGAATCAAGATCAAACTAATGACTTAAATTATACTTTGTTTTTCTCACTTTTAAAATTTTATTGCGGGTTTTTATTCAAATTAAAAAAATTTAAATGTTCCTAACTCATCCTGTTTTGGTAGCATTTAAATTTTTGAGGTATTACAATCCCTTCTTTTAAATATAAGGAGTCGCTTAAGTAGAAAGCGAACTTAATTTATTGAAATGTATTAAGTATTTTTCTTGGATTACTCTCATTATTCTAAAATGTAAGTAAAAAGGAGCAATGAGGAGGTAAAAAAAGAAAATTTAAAAGGTGAAGAGATAAATACCTTTTATACCTTAGGATCGATTAATTCTAGTCTAATGTGTAGCCTTTCCCTTTTATTTAGTCTTCGGGGGGCGCTAACACGATTTCCATGGAAGAAACGTTGTTTGTTTTGCCGTCATCACCAGTAAGCTCTTCTGTACTTAATCTAATATCTTCGTATTCTGTACCCTTCAGAAATCTATTGCGTAAAATTTCGCAGACGTCAACGGCATGTGAAATAGCTCTGCCACGTGCCTTAACAGTGCACTTTTCTCCTTTATTTAATATCATCATAGTCGCCATAACGTAATTCATTGTAGGGCGTCTACCAATATAAACCGCGTTTTCATCTTTTTTAGCCATTTTTTTGTAAACCTCTTAGTATTTTTTTTGTTGTTTATTTAGGTTAGAACTTCCAATGTACAATGTATGGAATGTAACAAATCAATTTTAAAATAATATTACAAATAATTTTGGATCCTTCTAAAATTTACCTATTTTTACAAAGAAATGGTATTCTATAAGGAAAATCTATGCCCTCGTGAATTTACCACCTTACTACTTATTATGACTCATTCGTAGGAAAAAAATTCTCTTCAGGATCTTTTCTTTCAGTAATTGTAGCTTCTTCTTCTTTTTTAATATAGTCATATACCAAACTAATAATTAATACACACAAAATGATAATGAGAAGCGGATAAATAAAATTTTCGGTTAAGAATAGCTTTATCCAGCCTATATATGGTATATGACCAACCACAGTGCCTATGATATTAGTTTGAGGGAGCCATCGAGGATCTGTTAAAGGTGTCGCATCTGCCGAAGGTTCATATCCCCACTGATCCGGAAAAAGATTGGCATCTCCCTTTGTTTGAAACCACCACAGACCTTTATAAAAGGTTTTATTAATTACGCGGTGAACTACGGGTTCTTGTGGAGGATTCAACCATACCCCTCTAGCATCGAATACAATTACATCCCCTAATCCTATATCATTTGGATTTTCTCCTGATAAGAATAATAAATCTCCGCGGGAGTAGGTAGGTTCCATAGAACCCGAAATAACAACCACCATCGGAGAGGAAGTATTGAGAGTGAGTTGAAGCAGATAATAGATTAAAAATGGAGCTATAATAGCTGAGGAGATCAATAAAATAGTAATTACAATCTTTTTAATTTTGTTCTTTCTCTCAGACCTCTCTGCTTGCGAATTCTGAATATTTCCTTCCATCGAAACAAGATCTCCTTTAAAGCTTAATTCTTAGTAATTTTTTTTCCGAATAATACTGCTAAGTAGTTTTAAAGAAACAATTTAAATAATTAGTTAGTAAGATAAATAGGCATAAATCTCTAAAAAAAATTTGGAAAATAAGAAATAAGAAATAAGAAATAAGAAATAAGAAATAAGAAATAAGAAATAAGAAATAAGAAATAAGAAATAAGAAATAAATAGGAGAAACTTAAATAATTTAGGCTGGTTTAAAGCCCAAATCTACCCGAGTATCCCCTTTAATTTCGGTTTCTAAAAAGGTAACTTCCAATGGTGTGCCAATTTCGATTTGTTCTGGCTTAGATTCCTCCACGCCGACAAGCTGGGCTGAAACCATTGGACCTTCATCTAAGTGTATAACGGAAAAACAATAGGGATTATTTCTATCATATCCTTTTGCTACAAAGAAGGGGGTACCTACAGTGATACTCGTGAAGGCTGCCAGTTTCCCCTTCCCGGACATGGTAACCCATTCCATATTCACACTATTACATTTTGTACAGATTTTTCTGACCGGAACGTAGATTTCTCCACAATCCTTACATTTTGAACCCATAAATTTCTTTTCTCGTAGATATTGCAAATAATTCTCAATAGTAAAGTCTTTTTCTTCTGACATTTTGTTTTCCTCCTTTAGACCTCCTTTTGATAAATTGTAACGACACAAGTACCTCCTGAGCCGCCCAAATTATGGGTCATTGCGGTATTCACATTAAATTTCACTTGTCGATTTCGCTCTGCGATGCCCCGCATTTGTTTAAATATTTCTACTGCTTGAGCTGCTCCTGTAGCACCTACTGGATGCCCTTTACTTTTTAATCCTCCGCTGGTATTAATAGGAAGACTACCATCTAGAGCTGTTTCTCCATTAGCGATTGCCTCTGCAGCTTTACCAGGTTCATAAAATCCTAAGTCTTCTAAAGCTACCAATTCAGCAATCGTAAAGCAATCATGAATTTCACAGACTTGAATATCTTGCGGTCCAACGCCTGCCATCTCATATGCTTGTCGTGAAGCTTCTTTCGTAGCGATGAAAGAAGTTAATGTTTCCCGATCGTGAAGAGAGAGAGCAGCGCTCCCTTGTCCTGTACCAGCAATCCAAATAGGTTCCTCTGTATAATTCTTTGCTACATCTTCAGCAGCCAAAAATAAACATGCTGCTCCGTCGGTAATCAAACTGCAATCGAATAAGCGTAAAGGATATGCAATTATCGGATTTGAGGAACTTTTTAAGAAATCAAATTCATCATGCCATTCAGGAACACCTCTTCCTTGTTTCTCGTATTTTGCCATCTTGCTCTCCATCATATGTTTTATGGTTTCTTGCATTTGAGCAAAAGGATTTTCTGCTCCATTATTGTGGTTTTTAATCCCTATTCGCATTAGATCCTCTGGAGTTGTACCATATTTCTTAAAATGAGCTGATGCTAATGTGCCATAAAGTCCTGGAAAGGTTGCTCCAGCAGGATATTCAAAAATATTATCTGAAGCTGTTGCTAACGCATCAGTAACATTCACAGTAGGTTGTTCTGTCATGCATTCACACCCACAAACTGCGATAACATCATGAATTCCCGATGCTATCGCCAAGATGGCTTGCCTAAGGGCGATTCCACTGCTTGCGCAAGCTCCTTCAAATCTAGCTGCTGGCTTAGGGGTCAAGCCCACGAGGTTTGCCATTTGAGGTCCCAAATGTCCTTGATGATTAAACAAATCAGAACTGAAATTCCCTACATAGCATGCATCAACATCTTTTGGTTCAATTCCTTTATCGGTCTTTTTAACAGCATCAAGCCATGCATCGATCCATAAGTCGGGATTTCTTTTCGCCGGAAAGTGACGCCCGAATGTACTCATTCCAGCCCCTACTAAGGCGACTTTTCTTGCTAATTTACCCATTTCTACTATCACAAAATTTTGTTTAATTATAATTATATCTTCAAATTTTAGCTTAAAGTATGAAATATTACTAGATTTATTAGCTTGTTGATTTGAATTGATAATTGGAGGATTGTTTTTTGAATCGCTCATTAAGCTTACAACTTATAGTTCAAACTAAAAACAGAATGAATCTTTATTCAATTAATTAAGAGGAATTAATGATTGTATCTGCCAAATTGAAGCATTCTATTCTCAAGGATTTAATAAATAATGAAAATGGTTACTAAATCCAACTTTAAAAAGTATCACTTAGCGATTTTGCTCTAAATAGATGTCTAAGGTGATCCTAATTTTTAGAAATCCTTAAATTTTTTCATTTATTTATGATGAGTGATAAGGGTATTAATACAAATGCATTTTTAGTACAATTAAAACGCAATTACATATTTTATTAGTGTCACTTATAATTAAGACTAATTAAATGTGAGGTGATTAGATGATATTGCAAGCAAACGATATTCTTTTGTTATTCCTTATAATTTTGCTGGGCTTTTTGGGAGCACTCTCCGATAGTGCATTGGGGATGGGGTACGGTTTATTATCTCCAATATTGCTTTCGATAGGATTAGATCCTTTAATAATAGTTCCGGTGCTTTTAATATCACAGATGACAACAGGCTTTACGGGAACAATTTTTCATTCTTTTTATAAAAACGTTGATCTAAGCTCGAAGCATACGCAAGATATTAAGGCAAGTGTCCTTTTTGTACTTATGGGATTATCAGGGATGACATTAGCGGTACTATTAACAATTAATTTAAGTAAAGAATATGTGATGCTTTATATTGGGATTATGGTCTGCGTGGGGGGTATTTTAATGCTGCCTGAAATTAACTTTCCCTTCTCTTGGACTCGATTATATGTCTTGAGTATTATTGCCTCTTTTAATAAAGCAATTTCTGGTGGAGGCTATGGTCCCATTATGACAGTCGGGCAAATGACCTCTGGAAGGGAATCAAGAGAATCTGTAGCAGTCACTGATTTATCTGAGGCCTGTCTTTCAGGATATGGCTTTATCTTATATCTGATTCTCAATACATTTAGTGAAAATTTATTGCTCACCTTTGAGTTAGCATTAATAATGATCCTTTCTGGTATCGTCGCTACGCCAATTGGAGCATTATTTACCAAGAAATTAAGGAAAAAGGTCACAAAAAAGATAATAGGAGCCTTATCAATTACAATTGGCATATTCACGATCCTACGGTTTATATATGCCATACTTTAAGATTTTTTAATCTTTTTATATTCAACCAATATTTCATTTTTTATTTTTTTCTTAGAGAGCTCCTATGTAAATTAATATTGTTTAACATTCTCATAAGCTCCTTTTACAAATGAAAAAAAGTGTTGTTAGAAAACTGAGAGTGGGTAATGATAAAAACCAACCAGAATACCAAGCAATATGAATAAACTTGAAATAAAGGTAGAATTGCCCCGTATGAAATTACGGAGTGCATGGACCCCTAATAATGGAGAATCATCTTCTAAAATGTTTTCAACCCATGAATTATAAATCAAATGAAATACATTATACTTTGAAAGTTGATTCTTTGTCAAATTTACAAAAAATAGAATATATAGGTCAGAAATCCGATTAAGAAGGTAACAACTGCAATATCGTCAACAATACTCATAAATTTCCAACTTTTTACTTTATGTAATTCTTTACTTATGAAAATAATAAAACATTATTAAAGTTCTTTAAACGCTTCTTATTTGTTAATTTCAATCCTTACTCTAAAGTTTATTGGTGATTTCCAAGAAATCGTTTCTGAGGTAATAATTTGTAGAAGGAAAGGTTATATCATCAGAAATTTCATGCCATTGTCATATTATTTTGAAAAATTAGAAATTGTACTCAGTTTTGGTGTAGGATATTTAATATTTATCGTTTATGTTAGATGTGGTTCCAATTCAAAAATTTTTTTTTGTACTGAATCGGGTAAATAGGATTTTTCCTTTTTATTATAATCATAAGAAACAATTTTAGCTTCCCCAATTGCTGCTATAGCGTGTTGTGACTTATTAATGATTATATACTTCATTATAAAACCATATTTCTCCATTTTATCAATTTTAGCTCCAACTTGAATTGTATTAGAATATTTCAGAGGAGAGATATACTTGCACTTAGTACTTGCTAAAATGGGTCCAATAGCAGTCTTTTCCATAGTTTCCAAAAACCCAATTTTCTCGAAATATGCAATCCTTGCACTTTCAAAAAAACGAAAGAAAAAGATGTTATTAACATGTTGAAATGAATCCATATACCCCCATAGAATGGGTAATTCAATAATAACCGGATACTTTTTTAGTTCCTCGCTCATCTGTTAAATTAGTATATTAAAAATCTGTTAGTAATTGATTTGAACTTATTAAACATTTTAAATTATCTCATTTTAATCTAAAAATAGTGCATAATTTGTTTAATATTTCCATTATTCACTTTTACAGCAAATTTTGTTGAGATTTTCGAAGCTTTTGGAAAAAATTCAAGCGTTAATATCCATTATGAATCGCATTTTTTGTATAGAATTTTCTATAGTTTGCTTGCTTGAACAAAATGAAAAATATCTCGATTATTAATCTTAAATTTTATTCGATTCTTCGATTGGAAGATTGATAATCTCTTCAATTCGTTCAAAGCAGTCATCTAATTTTTCGATTACAGTCTTAATATCCTCTTTAGTGGCAGAAGCTCCTTTAAAAGCACATATAATTAACCCTTTACCCCCTTCCTCTCGAATTAGTTTTGATAATAGTCATAAATATTCTTCTTTCTCTATTCTATTCGATTCTGTTCTATTCTATTCTATTTATGTACTTAAATCCTATTAGCATAATATCTGATTAAATTCTTAAATATGATCAATCTATTACTTAAACTGAGAGAGATTCATCTTTTCGAAACACTAATTCAATAACTATAAAAAATCAACTCATAATTTCTAATAGAAATCAGTTTAATGAAAGCTAAAGTTTCTTAAAAATCCAATTAGATTGCAAATCTCAATCTTTATATCCTATCTTATTTAATTTATACTTATGAGTGATCTAGAACCAGTAAAATTTGATGATTATAAAGTGGGAGATTCTGCCAGTTTTACGAAAACGATTACCGAAGAAGATGTAATGAAATTTGCGGAAATTTCGGGCGATTATAATCCAATTCATGTAAATCCTGAATTTGCCAAAACCCAACTCTTCGGCAAGCAAGTAGCTCATGGTGTTATCAGTGTGGGCTTGATATCAGCTGTATTAGGCACAAAACTATTTGGCCCCGGTATCCTTTACGGAGAGCAATCAGCAAGATTTATAAAACCGGTATATTTTGGTGATACATTAACTGCAAAAGCGACAGTAAAAGAAAAGTTCACCAAAAAAGATGGAAAATTAAAATTTATTAGATGCCAAACTGAAGTCTTCAATCAAAATGATGAACTAGTAACAGACGGAGAAGGCGTTGTATTAGTGTTAAATTAAACAAAGCTTTGTAAAAATTAAGAAATTACAACTTATATTTAACTGATATATTAAAGAAAAAAGGATGAAAGTGTTTCTGTTTTTTCTCTTTCTCTTTTTTAATCTCTTTACATTTCCAATAACCACAAATGGTAATTACTCTTTTATTTTAGTATTCTATTCCATATCGTGCCGTAATTCCTTGTGAGGAAAAATAATGTTTTATCATTCTCATTTCAGTAACCAGATCGGCACGTTCCTTTAATTTGGGATGCATATTACGACCACCAGTTAATATTAACTCCACTCTTTCGGGTTTCTTTTCGATTATATTCATAACATCCTCAATTTTAACTACATGCATCTCAATTGCAACACCGATTTCGTCAAGAATCACAATATCATACTCATCGCTACAGATAATTTGTTCAGCAAATTCAATCGCTCGTTTACCCTCTTCCATATCAATATTTCCGGGAATTTCAATTAATTCCGTTGTACCAAATTGTTTCACATCAAAGTTTTTTGTATTTCTTATAGCCTCAATTTCACCGTATTTAGTATTCCCTTTCATAAATTGTATCATATACACCTTAAATCCATGTCCCGTGGCTCTAAATCCTTGACCAAGTGCAGCAGTAGTCTTTCCTTTAGGCACTTTTAGGCACTCCCAAAAGTTTTACCCCTACCAAAATACACTTGAATGAGACCATGTTTCAAACGTTTTCTTTCATTCATATTTCAAAACCTTCTAACTCAATAATTTGACTAATTTCTTTATAATAATAATTCTTTTAACTTCCTTTCAAAGAAATCACTAATAAGTTTAGTAAATTATTAATCAAAAAGAAAATTTCTATCAATAAAGAAAGAGTGTGTAGAATTATTTGCGAACGTCTAAATTAATGTCCTTGGATGAAGTCATTTCAACGTATGTTGATGATGGGGATCTCATAGGTCTCGGCGGTCTATCATTTTGGAGAAAACCGTTGAGTGCGTGTCGAGAAATGATCAACCAAGGCAAGAAGGATCTTACCATCTTCACTTTTGTGGGAGGGATGGATGTAGATATGTTGGTTGCTGCAGGTTCTGCCTCAAGAATACGATCTTCCTTTGTTGGAATGGAAGTATTCGGAATGGCACAACATTATAGAGAAGCCGCTGAAAAGGATATGATTGAAATAATAGAAGAGACCGAAGCATCTTCAGCCTTAGGGTTGAGAGCATCCTATCTAAAGGTTCCATTCATGCCTTTAAAGGGAATCATTGGTACAGACTTCACGAAAATACGAAAAGACATAAAACAATTTAAAGATCCTTTAGGTTCAGGGGCGGAATTGATGGCAGTACCGAGAATTGATTTAGATGTAGCAATTATCCATACGAATTATTCTGATGAATATGGTAATGCCAATATACAAGGGGCAGTATGGCTTGATGATGATATTGCAAAAACCGCAAGAAAAACGATTGTAATTACCGAAAAATTAGTTGAAACAGAAGACATAGTTCATTTGTCAAGAAATGCGCAAATTCCTGATCAATCCGTTCAGGCTGTTGTTCGAGTACCTTTTGGTGCGCATCCAACCAGCTGTTTTCCCCTCTATACATTTGATCCCCTCCACATACAACAATACATGAAAATGGACTTTGAGGAGTATAAGAAGCGATTTATTACCAATAAAATAAATGCCCAATACTTAAATGAAGTAGGAGGGGCACAAGCAATATTACGAATACTATTATAAAAGGAGGATACAAATATGAGTGAAGAATATACAACTGATGAAATTATGACTGTATTAATTGCGCGGGAGGTTAATAATGATGATATCATGATAGTGGGAGTTTCCACGCCAATGGTATGGGCAGCTTTTACTTTGGCAAAGGTGACCCATGCTCCAGATGCTATTTATCATTATATAATGGGAAATACGTTTGTGTATGAACCCCGAGAAGTCTCATTATTATATTTGGAAATGAATCTGCATAGAGGGTATAAATTTCAAACATCTGCCGAATGTACATTAGAATATTTACCCTCTGATACGCTTACAACTATCGAATTTTTCAGACCCGCGCAAATTGATGAGAATGGAAATACAAATAATATTTGTATTGGTGATTGGTATAATCCAAAAGTAAGACTTCCGGGTTGTGCAGGCATTGCAGACTTTTCTATGCTCTATTCTCGTGGACAATTTTTTTATTGCCCCCGACACGATAAAAGAACATTTGTATCCTCAGATAAGATGGATTTCGTGTCAGGTGTAGGTTTTAAATATGGAGAAAAAAGCGATAGCGGAGGCTCAGGACCTCAGTGCATGATTACTGATCTTGCATATCTTACATTTGATGATAAAACAAAAAGAATGAAAATTGGGTCAATTCATCCCGGAGTAGATCTTGATGAGGTTATTGAGAATACGGGATTTGATCTTGTAATTCCCGAAAATCTGGAAACTACAAAACCCCCTACAAAAAGAGAATTGAAATTATTAAGAGAAAAGGTAGATCCATTAAATATTCGTAAATTAGAAGTTCTTAGAGGGAAAGAAAAAGAAGAGTTGTTAAATTGTATTATTGAAAAAGAATTAGAAAAAGAAAACAAATTCCCTAAATTATTGACTTCCACTTATATAATGTAAGGATCTCTTCTTTTAAGCGTCTTTTTTCAAAGAAAAATGAACTTTATTAAACATTTCTTCAAGATTTCTATAAATATCAAATTGATTATCAAGAAGATTGGAAGCGAGATCATCTAACTCCTCATTATTAAATAAGTTTTTAAGAAGAATTGATTCGATTCTATCAATCATACTTGCTTTAATTTTGTAGATATAGCGCTGGGTTTTTCTTGTTTTGATCAATTCCGAGAGTTCAAGATATTCTTTATGATCCCAGATCTTCTCGAGTAAGATATCGATCCCTTCGCCGCTTGCGGAGTTAGTCATCACTACGGGTGGTCGCCAACCGCTCTGAGAAGATGTAGCATCATCAAGCATCATTTCAATTTGCACCACAAGATCTTCACCCCCTAAATCTTTTTTATTGACATCATAGATGTCTGCCGTTTCAATGATGCCCGCTTTCTGCATTTGGATGGCATCTCCCATGTTCGGTGCCAGCATTACCACTACAGTATATGCTAAATTATATATGTCAAATTCTGATTGTCCAACGCCTACAGTTTCAATTAGAATAACATCCATTCCATATGCTTCATATAATAAGGATATATCAAAAACTGCTCGTGACACCCCTCCTTTATATCCTCGAGAAGCTAAGCTCCGCATGAACACGTTAGGATGGATTGTAATCTCCTTCATTCTCACGCGATCCCCTAAAAAAGCACCTCCACTAAAGGGGGAGGAGGGATCTATAGAAATTATCCCTACAGATTTCCCTTCTTCAATAATTTTTTCAGTAAGCTTTCCTGTGAGAGTACTTTTACCTACTCCCGGAGAACCAGTCACACCAATGATATATGATTCATTGGAAGTATTATTTAAATGCGTAAATATTTCTTCTGCTGAATTAGGATTATTTTCGACAAGAGTAATCAACCGAGCTAATGCTATTTTATCTTTTTGTTTAAATCTCTGACATAAATCTTCTATATTATACTCTTTTTTCACTAAGAATCAACTGATTAAATGTGTTGAAAAATGTTATATTATCTTATCCTAAGGTAATGTACTCTTTTATTATTATTTTATGGAAAATTTAATAAAAATAAACAAGATTAAAGAAAAAAAGACTTATTTCTCGATATTGTCTTTGATAAAATTCACTATTTGAGAAGTCATTGAACCGGGTCCGAATACGTTAGCTACTCCCATTTTTTTTAATTCATCAAAGTCTTTTGCTGGAATAACACCCCCCAATAAAACCATGAACTCCTCTTTCATATTCTTCTCTTCCAATTTAGCCATAAATTCCGTATACCCAAATGATAGAAATTATAAAAAAAAGTCTTCACGCTAAAGACCATACTTCAGAAGTGAATGGATTCAGCTAGGGCCCTATTTTTCGGATATTCCATTCGAGGTCTCAATTGATATATCCCCGCTACGGGACGATAAACTCTTCTTTAAATTCGAGGTCTTTGATGAGCTGGGCAATTCACGAATATATGATGGTCTGGATCAGTATATAATAAAAGATCTGGATAATCATAACAGTATATATACAATTTCGGGTATTTTCGAAAACCAGATCTATGGATTGGATGAAAATAATTATATCGATATAAATCCTCGTATCTTTCCGTTCGATAATGATTTGACGCATATTATCATTACCACAGACTATGAGTCCTTCATCTTGGATACCAAATATATCTCCTCTGGAAAAACCTATTTTTCAGATCACGAAAATAATATTAAAATTAATTCCATCTATTATGATATTTTCAGCGGCGAATTCACTTCTATCCCTTTAACAGTCTCTCTGTATCAGGGAGATACCTTACTTTCCTCAAATTACTTCACGCTTACCGCTACAGGAGTCACTTTCAATGATATTATTATGGTTTCAAACTTGTCCGCAGTTCCCGATACAACTTTCCCAAACAACAATATCTTTATGAGCTTTGACACAGGTGCTGATTCTTATACGAATGCTCACAATATTCCCTATATAGTAAATTCATTATATCCTACCGTGGAGATAACGAATGAATACGGTGAAGTGATTGATACCGTAATTCTCAAACCTAACTCAAACGGTTCACGCATAGAATTGTACTCTTCCATCAATATCGCACATAATTATTTTGAGCTTCCTATGCCTTCCTCTTTACTTGCCGGCGAGGAATTATGCGATATTTCTTATATCGAGATTGCCGGTATAGCTTACGATTTTATCTATTATGTCGATGATACTTCTATTATTATAAAGCTTGCTACGCTTGACGAATTAACGGGTCCTTTCGACGTAAATATTGAATATTCGTATTCAAATAGCTATTTAGACAATAACCAATTTGTTGGATCCTATGATTTTCAGAATTTACCGCAGAACTATTACACTTTAACAGGTACTTTTTATGATATTTCGGGGGCAATTTCTGAATTTACAATTCCTACCTTATTATGCGATTATCAACCACCTGTTATTTTCCGACAATTCGATGAGTTAATCTCTATTAACCCTAAATATGCCAGTATTTCATTTTATATTCACGATGCCTCTCCAATTGCGGGTTGGTGGTTTGCTGAACAGGTGGATGGGATATGGACGGAGCAAAATAATACCTACACCTTTACATTTAATGATACCTCCTTTACCGACGGCTTATATTCATTTACTTTACGGGCAAATGATACTTTGGGCTATAGTTCTTCTAGCACCTTTTCTGTATATCTGGATTCCGAAACTCCTATTATGACTAATTTCGAAAACCATTTTGAATACTTTAGCGGGCTGTATCACTGCCAAGTATCCGTAGAGGATGATTCTGCGGTGCGTGTGGTCCTGGATCATGCGATTAATCTGGAAACATTAGAACATTATAATATTACCTTTTCTGTTTTTAAACTCGAGGGAGAAAATACATGGGATATCACTTTCGATACGACACAGCTTCCCGATGGTCCCTATAATCTTACTCTTGCTATCATTGATGATGCGGGAAATGAGCTGGTTTATGTTATTGCGGATCGTGTCTTTGATAACTCCGCCCCTCAATTACTTGATCTCTACGATGAGGTATATATCGAGGGAGAGCTCTTATATTCGAGCGATCTTGATGACATCGTATACTTCAATGATCAAAAATACCTCTTCTTAGAGGCGGTCGATAACATCTACGGAGAAAATATTACCGTAGAAATGCATTACAGCAGTCCCTTAGAACTCTATAGCATGCAAATCGAGGGTTCATTGGATTATAATATTCTCTCTTATAAGATCATCGGATACGGTTCTATCTATACCGAAATTTCACAAATTATCGATATCGAACGCTTATATATTGATGGAACGGATGTTGCGTTCACCATTGATCGAACGGATGAAGATTTTTATATTGAAATTTCAGAGGATTATCAGTATTTACTTACTTCCGAAAATTCTGAGAGCATAACAGGAGATCTTTATATATATCGTGAGAGTATACCCTTGAACTACAACACCTCTAAAGAGCTTTGGGAGCTTACCACCCCTACTCAGAGCTACTTTAACATCTCAGAGCATATGTCCATTCAATTCGGTGATACTTTCTTATTTTGGTATTCACTCGAGGATGGAGTGGAAAATAGGCTTCTTACCTCACGGTATACGGGTGTCTATGATAATTATATGGGGCTAATAGACCCTGATGCCTCATTTATGCTATTCCCCTTTGCAAATATCGATAATGAGGGAATCCTCATTTTTGGTGCCGATAACGCGCTTTACCATACGGTCTTTCTTAATCTCTCGCACATTGTTCCCTCTTCTTCGCAAACACTTGATGTCGCACGTGCCTATCTGTACGGCTCTAATACCGCTGAATTTAGTACCGTCATGCCTCTAGGACAGGCATATCAATATTATGACGATATTTGGGCGTGCGCTTGGAATATTAATGATTGGGACGAAGGACAGATTCCTTCCGATATCTATTATCTTAAAGTGTTGCTTGTGGACAACGCAGGCAATTATCTATCTCAGATCAATCTTACTCATATATTTAATTACGAGCATATTGAACTCATTTCGGATGTGGTGTTCGGAGATATTTTCGAGTTCGATGCCAATTCTCCGTTCAATGTATATGAACTTACGGGTGCTATTAATACCGCCAATAACACGGAATTAATGAGCGTGATCTGCTCCTATTATTCTGCTACTCAAAATCAATGGATCCCCATACAAACTACTTCCTCCGAGCTTACGGTCGCCGGAGAGTATAGCACCTTTAATATTACATGGGATATGAATTACGATTATTCATTTTTAAACACCTTATACACTCAATCGTATGCTTATCTTCCCATGCGAATTGTGAATCCGTTTGAGATTGATACGGTATGGGGTTCTTGGGGAGTCTTTACCGATGCTTCATATACCGAATCTCAACCCATCTTATTAATCAATAATTCTGGGGCTCTGGATATTCAGATCTTTACCTTTGATCCCGCTTCAGGATGGCTCCTTAATACCACCTTAAGTACGGTCATCGATTCAATTAGCTATTCGGAATCCGACTCGTATAGGGTATTTGATATTAATCATGACGGAATTAGCGAAATTATTCGATTAACACCTTCTTCTCTCGATCTAATGTATTATAACCACTCATCGGGATGGACCATTCAAGAAAATGTCACTAATACCGCTCCTACTGATATCTTACTTACTTATGATCTTTTCTATGATGAGTCGTTGGGAACAACATCTTGTATTGTTGCCTATGAACATGACTCTGAATATTATTTAGCACGATATCAGATTAATGCTACCATAGATGAGCAAATAATAATTGATACTACTTATGTGAGTTCTTACGAATGTGAAAAAATGCCTACTTCAGTGGCTTTTGTAGAGAACTTTAATTATGCCTCGGGAATTGAAATAATTGTTTCCAAATTGGATACGGGCACTTATCATTCAGAGGTCTTAAAATTTAATTACGATCTTAGTTCTTCTGAACCTTTATATCAAAATATTTTGGGCAGAATTATTCTTATTGAACATCATCTCATCGACGGCTATCATACCCTGTTTTTGGGAACGGATCGATATAGAATCGGGAAACGGGATACCGTCTTCGCGCTCAAATATGATTTTGCTATGAATGCATATGTGCGCTATGAGATCACCGAGATTGATGCGACGCAATTGGAACTTATCGATATTATGGCTATGAAAACCGAGACGCTTGACAGCCTTATCATGGCGACCGATTCGGGACTCTTTGAAACCATTATTGACTATACCACCGATACAGACACAATTTATGATCCATGCTCCTTTAATACCGAAATCTTTTCGAAAACTCAATTAAATATAATGGGACCTGCATTAAACCCGATCATCGATGTAGAATTTTCACCTATTTCCGATATTATTAGTATATCCTATGACTTGGATAATGGCTACGGCTGGCAACCGCTTGGTTCAGAATATTATTATTATTCGCCCTATTCCATTAAATTGTTGTTATCGGCATTATGGAATGAATTAGAACGCGTAAAAATAGTTTATAATTATCGTACGGGAGTTGCCGAGGAGACTCAAGTCTTTGATCCCTCCTTTACCGTTCATGAGGGTTTCTCGGATAGTACGGACATCTCTGCGTCCAGTGTATTTATTCATGATTATCCTTCAGAGTTAGTATGGTTAAATCCGACCACGGGATATTCCGATGAAAACGCGGAATGGATTACCCTTGAAACTGAATGGTACGATAGAGGCTTAAATTATCGCATGCAACCGGTACGCGGCGAGTTTGAATGGCTGACAGAGTCTCAATATCCCCGGGTACGACCTGAAGTGTATCAGACGGCAACTCTTCCGTTAGATGCGTCCGATGAGGCTAATATTTCCGAGATTGTTCCTGCCATCGGAGAGATTATCGCCGTCTACGGACTCACTTATTCTGCTGATCAAACTCTTGAAAGTAATACCCTTCAAAAATATCCTGTATTTCAATGGGATATAATTGAAAGTGGACAGGTCATTTCCTTAGAACGCTGTCCAAAAAAATCCTTATTTGAAAATATTACCATTAATTATCTTCCATCAGTGAATCTTTATCCTGTGGGTGATGAATACTATTTCGATAATTTTACCCATAATGGAATTGAGTATACCAATCCTTATTATATGAGCAATTTACAGGATGATTTGACCGACTATGGAACCTATATTCATCCCGAGCAAGATCTCGCTTATGAATTAGTACGAGATGCGTTCGGTATTCACGTGAATTTTACCGATGAGGGCGACCCAATCGGAATTCCTTACGGGGCTATGAGTTATGCGACAGTAGACGATACTCCTCAATCCGCAATTGGTATTACCGATTACTTACTCTATCAATACGAGATAATGGATGAAGCTACCCCCCTACTGGGAGGGACCCTTAATATCTCCATGAATGCCGGATTTAACGACATCTATTATGCCGAACTCAGTCAAATGGCTTTAGATTATTACAACATTACCATTACTTTATTTACACTTGATGAAAATGGACAGAGAACCTTCATTCATTCAATAGAACAGGAAATTGATCATTCAACACTCGGCTTCTCTTCGAAAGATTTCATCATTCATATTAATGAACATACTTTTACCACTCAACAATTAAGCTTAATAAAAGAGGCTCTCACCAGAAATAGCGGGAATAACCTCTTAGTAGAGGTGACGACTGAGCTAGATAATGTACGCGTGAATGCGCCTTCCTTTAAAGGGCATTTTGCCCAAGAAATACTTTCTGCCAGTTTTGAGGCGGAAACATTATCTACCAACATGCAGTATAACGGCTATACCCCGCAAAATACATATCTTGAAATCCCGCATTCCAATGTTCGACTTACCCGAATCAATACCTCCACCTATGAATTTAGCGATGATGTCTTAAAATACGATTTTAAATTTGTTATTAATCATCTGTACGGCTACGATTTAGAAATCTCTCCCGATGATTATATATTCGATGCTAGTACCAATAAAATTACTCTTACACACGAATGGACGGACTTTTACGGGATTATTACAGCTAATATCACCTATTTAGCATTCCCGTGGGACTATAATTATATCTCCACCTTAGAACCTATGACCTTTTCGTTTACAGGAGACTTCATTGAAAACGCCACCCAATTCTTGGAAATTGAAGTGGAGTATGCTCCCGACGGGATTCCCGCCTACCAGTTTCGGGATTTTGACACACAGGGCAGATTAACACTTTATGATGAAAGCCGTTCTGCAAATATGCTTGAAATATACTTGTATAATTACCGCACGGAAATGTGGGAGAGAAAGGAGTGTGTGGTCTATTCCGATTATACAGGCGAGATGGGAAATCGGAAGCCTACTTATTCCTACATTTTCGATAGAAACTTCATTCGATTTGAAGACTACTTCAATGAATATTCTTCACAATATGAATTACAAGCTTTATTTATTGTAAATCAGGAAGCGAAATCTTCCTATTATTCAGAATTTTCGATGGATATTGTCAATATTACTCCTCGCCTATATTCTCATGTCCCGCAATCACAATGCGTCCTTTCGCCCGAGCTTGAATTTTCCGTAGATGTGTCCGAATTTTATGACAGGTCTTCGGTCGCTCTCTATTTAGAACAGCTTTCACTGGATCTTACCTATCTTTCCGAGCTTACCTTCCTTAATAACGAAATTGCCGAACAACACGCGCTTATTCGGGATATAACTCATCTCTATGTAAAAGATTTAACGGGACAATACCAAGAGCTTAACATGAGTGCGGGAATACACTTCGCTTCGGACGAGTTAGAATCTCTTATTATTCATGATTATGACGCAAAAACGTATTATATGCAGTTTAAACTCAGAACACAATATTCCGTATTACTCTATATGAACGTGGGAACCAACCTTCAGATTCAATCCCTACTTCAGTTAGTATCCTATGATCTAACCACCAGCAGTAGCAGTTTTACCACAAAACGGATCTCAGCCTCAGAATATAATATTCCATTTGAGCTGAAGGAGATTTCTATGCCGAATTATGCAGAAAGCGACTCGGGTTCTGAAATTACTTTACTAGACGCGGATTCGGACGCCGATATAGGTCTTATTAACGGTTTCATGCGAACCGCAGAGACTAAACAGAGATTAATGCTTAAACACTCACTTCATTATAATTTTACAGAGGCTCAATTTGATATGGATATAGTGTTAGATGATGTATATAGTGATGTGCGACTGAATTTACTCAGCCCTATCGGACAATTATTTGAACCTCAGGAAAAATACATCTCTACCGAGGAAACGTTCTCGGTATATACAGACTCAGAAGTGTCATTGGTTGAATTATATTATATTAACGAGACAGGACATCACATATTAGTTTCCGAAATGGCTTCTTCCGAGGATACTACCTATTATTCATATCTATGGTCTGCTATTGATCAGGATACAGAATTGGAGGATGGAAGGGAACTCACGATTAAAATTTATTTAGAGGACCAACTGGGCCATTCTAACGAATATTATTATACCTTTATTACCAAATTTGAAGATCCCACGGGAGAGATCTCCGTAGGCGTTGGGTCCGCGGATTATAGTCAGACTCCGGTAAATCCGTTTACATCCTTATCCTTTGAGAACACCGAGAAACAATTGATCGCCTATTGGCCGTTTGATGAGGATGCGGGCGAGTTAATATATGAGGCATTGAGCGGAGATTCAAGCACTCTTTATAACGGGGACGAGTCCGTCTGGGCGGAAGGGTTGAGCGCATCGTGCTTACATCTTGACGGGATAGATGATTATGTCAAAATCAATCATAATCCTCATAGCGAATTTGGGTCCGAACCGTTCTCGATTTCTTTCTGGATCAACCCCGATTCTACTGATGAGGGCACCATTTTCGACTCTACAGGGGTTCATATCTTCTTTAATCAACCAAATCTTACCGTTCACTTAACTGATATCCACGAGGATCTGGTAGATATTTCCGTTAATCAATTAATAAAAACTAATGTATGGTCCCACGTGATTATTACATTTAACGGGTCAGATATTAAAATATACATAGATCGCCATGAAACTGACGCCGAAATCACGGGAAATATAAATGCTCTCGGAATATTGCAGACGGGAATTACCGATATTATCGGACGATATTTCAGCGGTTCCATAGACGAGCTGATGCTTTTTGATTTCGCGCTTAATACTGAGGAGATAGATTACCTCTTTTATCAGAACGAAGAGGGAGGCGTGTTTTCGGAAGCGAATTGGTGGAAATCGACATATGCGTTCGAATCCTGGGAATCCTTACCGCAAGAAGTAAACATTGAGCCCGATTCGGGCACCCTTACCCAAGAGGGAGACTACTCCACCTTAGGATACCCTTCTATTTTCGATTCTACCTTAATTGAATATACGGGACCTGCCGAGCGATGGATTCCTGATCTTTCTACAACTCATGATTATTATTCTTATGTTACTTATCCCGATTATGAGTCAATGACTCCATTATTTGATAGTCTTTCGGGAATTACCCTTTATGCACAATTTCCTACTGCAACTATTTCAGAGAGCGATTGGGGTTCTTGGAATGTTGCCTCAAACAGTCAGTTTACAAGTTCGGGATATGATTACAATTTTAATTCATTCTTTAATGAGCAAAATTCCTATGACACCATCACTCCTATTGATGGGAGCTCATTAGATCCTTCAAAACTTTTCTCTTTAGATGAAGAGTTTTCCGGTATTGATTCGCAATCACTTACTCCTCATCTTATTACAATCGATGATATGTTTACGAATTCTGAACTTTATTATCGCCCTGATTACTTTTCTCATCAGTATTATTTAAATCCCTATGAATTTGATGGTAGTGAATATAATAGATATGATGACAATATAGAAATGGTTAATGCATTCCCGACCTATGATATTTATGAGCAATTCAACCCTTCAGAATGGATTATCTCCGCTAATAATTCTTATATAACGAACTCTTTGGATCAAGGTGTAGATCATACTAATTTATCTTCTATACTTAACAAAATATATCCACAATCTATTGATACAAATAGAGCTGGTTTTCCAGATGACGAGAATAATGATATCAATTTTATTAATTATGATGTAGTGAATAGTTTTCTCAGAATTCAGAGAGATGCCTATGAGACTCAGAACAAACCTCATTCTCATGTCTTTTTATATAGTGGATTACATATTCTCAGTGCAATAAATCAAATAGTACAATCTTCAGATGGAAATCCGCCATGGAATGTAGATAAAGGAGATGGATATAGAGGTATTAATCAATTAGCAGGGCAAATAGGCGGATCCCCTATGTCTCAAGATTTTGATTATTACACCATTGATATCGATTCTGCCGATGGTCAATATGGAGAATACGGATATTCGGACTATAGCGTATTAGATCGGTTATATATTAGCTCAAGGCATGCAACAGGATGGGTTCATGATATTTTTGCAGGTATAAGATACGGTAAAGATAGTATTGGAACCATTACCATTCAGAAAGATGATCATACTGCTTATACTCATTCTAATTATTTTATCGGGGGAAATACACATCTTAATTATCAAGGGCGTTCAGAATTGATCACTGAGAATCTAGAGGATTTAGTTAGAGACGACGGGAATGTTTTGATATCTGTTGAAAACTATTTAAATGCAAATTATGAATGGTTTGGTATATATTTGTGGACTGTTGCATGGCTAATGCATAAACTTGACCAATTAATAGTAAAGCCGAGATATATAGCAGATGAGGACGTAAATGCCCATTTCACATTTGATCCTGCCATCACACAAGATAAGAAGTTCATTCTTGCTTTTAATTATGATGCGGGATTACAATATCTTGAATCTTATAATCAAGAGGACTATGATTTAAAAACTAATTCTGCATATTTAATGAACGGCGACGACATTTTTAAAGAACTCAAATTAGAAGGGGGGTTTGACGGAGAGAATTTTGAAAAGGTTGCTATGCCCATCTATAACCCGAATTTATGGATTGATTTTAGAGAGGCTTATACGATTGATAATGTGGATTTAGATTATTTCTTTTTAGTCCGCAATGAAACAACTCCGGACGTAGAGGCTGCTTTCAGCCGTAATATTGGAAATGAGGAAACCGACGGCTTTTTTGACACATTCAATGCCTTGAGTGATACCTACGAGCAAGATTATGAGATCACTCTTGAATTTGAGTATGAATATAAACCAAATCCGGAATTAGATAGAGTTGATAGTGATAATACGTGGGGTTTAAATTCTTACACAAATGTATCCGTAGACGGACAAGAGCCTATTCAATTACAGGTAAGTGAAAGTGCCGGTCAAAGCTTTATTTTCAGAAAGACGTTTAATTATACTTGGAATGGAAATGGGATTGATATCGATTTTCTTTTAAGCAATACCCAATTAAAAATTGAGAATCTAAATTATAGTATACAATTTATTGGTAGAAAAAAGGATACGACAGAGGATACCCGAATTTTAGGGCAAGAATTTTTTTATGATTGTAATGGTCATGATAATATTACGGATTTAATTTCCGATGAGTTGGATGTTGACTATATCAAAGATAACGGGAGATTTTCTCTACGAATTAATTTGAGTTTATATGCTGAGTATGTTCCCCTATATGAATATCGACCGACCTTAAATATTTCTTTAGATATTTATGCCGACGGTCAATGGAGAAATAATATCTATAATATAACCTACTACAATTATGGGGGTAAGGATTTAGCTAAGTTCAATATCCGTGACTTAATGGACAATAACGGATATACCACATTTGAGGATTATCGCGTGCATTTCTACACCAGCGGAGACGGAACGTCATTAACTATTCATAATGTTACCCTTATCGACTATGGAGACTTTTTAGAACCTCATACCCCTTATGACGATATTTTTTATTCCGAGGATACGCCATTACAATGGAATTTATATTTAGATGATATGCAAGATACTATTATTGAGGAGGACAGATTTCTCTTAGGAGATGCATACATCTATAATATGCAACCGATTCAAAATTATGGAACCTCCTCACAAATGCTATTTGGAAAGTATTGGAATGAATATTCAGATTCCACTTATATTGATGGTTCATATCATAATTATTGGTATAGTGATCCGAATATTGATAATCATGGGAGGGGATATGATACTCTCTTTAATTCCTATTATATGAAGTCGTACTATGATAAGGGCGCTTTATTTACTTCTAATGCAGATGTCGCGCATCGTAGAGTGGTAAAGATTAACACTAATATTGAACTTTATGGAGAAGATAATGTTCACAATTACCACGTTCCTTTCAGTTGGCGTGTATATAATATAATAGGACAGCTTCCGGATCAATATTCTGCGGATACTGTCAGAATCTATAACGACGAGCAAGAAGAATACGAAACATTAATCGAAGATAATTATGATTCATCAGCTTTTAGAACCATCAATATTGAGGATGAAGTAGATCATCCGATAACTGAATATATTAATGAGAAGGGAGAAATGTATATATATATACTACACTGGGGTAGAACAATTCAAACGGCTTGGTATAAACGGGAATGGGAAGGTAGAATTGATATCAGTGACTATGATTCCTCTATTACATACGATTACTGGGACAATCCTGAGAATTATTATTCCTACCTACAGATGGATAAGTCTTCGGATTATTTTTCGGATGTTTTTCTGGATACTCCTGAATTATATCTCTATTCAAGCAATCCGAATGTAATATACGATTCTCCTACAGAATTTCAGGTATTCTCTACCGATCCATTCTATGAGGATACGATTACATGGACTAATAGACCTTCTATGGGAAATCTACTCATGTCCTCATCATATTCATATTCTCCCGAACAAGAATACCTAGTCGAATTGGGAGATTATGACGGAGAATATGTTCTTATCAATCATACCGTACCTTCATACTCCCATCAATTGGGAGCCTTCTATACCAGAGAATCAGCAATAAATCAGCCCTATTCGAGGCAATATATAAGTAAATTTTATCAAAACGAGAAGCATGCCTATCTCCAAACCGATGAGTCGGAGGAATTAAAGATGCGTACAAGTGTATTGGACAGCCCTCTTACTATAAATCCAGGATCATACTTTATTATTGATTGCCAAGCCCGTACCGATAATATATATTTAGATTTAATTTTTGATGATGGGCAGGGTACTCCTTCTACACAAGCTACTTTAACCGTCTTAGACCAAAATACCAATTATCAAAATCAATCTATTAAGGTCTTTTATGAAGGAACAGAGGATCTCACCTTTAATGTTTTCCAGATCCGATCTACTATGGACGATAAAGATTATATCAAAGTATACGCTCTTCGAGTGAGCAATCCGCACGAATTTGAATCGCTTGAGACGGATTATACCTCGAAGCTGGATCAATCATTCCGCATCTATTTAAGTGAGATTACCGATAATGATTTTATTGAAACTCTCACTCTTTATTACGCATTCAAATTAGAGATTGATGTGGGAGAAGGTGTGGGCGATGCGGGTTCACACACAATCGAGAATTTTGCTCTTATGATCAAAGACTTTACTACGGACCAATTTATACCATTTAATACCACTCCCAATAGAGGGAACTTTTCTCTTAATACGCTAAACATCGAGGATCCGAATTATTCACCGTATCTTTCTAAGGATGAGGAGGGCTATTATTTAGAATTTAAAGCTCAAGGAGAGTTAAAATACTATTGTAAAGATTTCTCTCTTCTCTTAGATGTCTTTAGAGCTAACTACACTTGGAAACGAATAGACGGTCCCGATGCCCGGGCAAGTTTCACGAAGGCATTTGATATTGACGGATTTTTGAATGCATTTGATAACGAAACATTTGCCGAGTTTTTACGGAAATACGATCTTCATATAACGTTTGATTATATATATACGATTGCAGATCCCGATTATGAAGGTTTTGCCAATATTTCCCTCAATAAATACGGTGTAAACGCCGAAATAAGCGATATATCAGGAAGTGGGCATTATGATTATATTACCGAATTCAATTCCGAATTTTATAATAATTTTAGTATTAATTTTACCCTGCAAAACGGCAACCTTTCCATTTCTAATTTACAAATAATGGCAACTTTTAAGGCTATTGATGGGGCATACGGACTAGATGATCATCGAATTTTAGAACAGAATTTTACCATCGATCCCGATCTCAGCTTAGATGAAATAGAGCGAACATTGGGCTTGTTATGGATGGATCTCAACTTCAGCCTTCAAGTAGATGAAAATGAGTATTTACAATATCGCACTCCGCATAATCTTACTCTTCTTCCTAAGGTATGTATTGATGGTATCTGGTATATTATTGGTACATATCACTATGATTCGGATATCGAATCTTTGAGTGTGCGATTTAATATTTCTGAGTTCATGAAAGATCATAATCTCTTAGATGGCGAAATCGAGGATATAAAAATTGAAATGATCGTTTCTGGTAATTCCACCACATGTGTTCTTTCGGAGTTTGTTCTTTATGAACAACTTCCCGTAGAACCGGCAAACCTTAATTTCACTATGATAATACCTTTCAGAAATCATGAGCATTATATAAAAGAACTCTGGTATTCTTATAAAGCCGCTTTTGATCAACCCATCAATCTGAGTATTTGGAATTATGATACCCAGCAATGGGAGGTGCTAACTAAAGAATCATATAAAGAAAATTACACTATTATCACTGAAGCATATTATGGAATAACTAATGAAGTTCGAATTAAAGTCTCGGCAGAAAGTTATCGCCGTTATTTCATGGATCAACCGTTCACATTAGCAGTTGATTTAATGAAGCTTATTGAGTATGACACACTAGAGATGTCAATACCAGAAATAACAATACCGTATGAAAATGATTTTACTTTCTCAGGATGGGTATATCTTAATAATTCAATTTCAGATATGATAAGTACCCTTTATGGGGAATATACCTCTATAGGGTCCATCCATGATGTTATTAATTATGTGGGAATTTCTTCAGAAGGCGCCATTGTATTTGATAAATGTAATCTTGCTGATGGCGATAATGTGACCAGTATCTCGGGTGTGATTCCTATTGGTGAATGGACTCATATTGTGGTTATTCAAAAAGCCAATACCGTGGTCTTTTATGTAAATGATGAATATCTTGGAACAGGGTCCTTCAGCAATGAGTATAACGGTTTTACACCCGATAAAATGAACATTGGAAGTGCCCTACAAGATAACTCACAAGGGCGATATAGAATAAATGGGTCTGTGAAAGATGTTAGACTCTATAATTATACTATTGCCAGAGAAGATATTCGATGGCTCTATAATTTTGGAAAAGGACAAGTCACCACCCTTCAATATCGTCTCCCGCAACCGCGAACTTTTGTTCCGAAAGAATATTTGAAAGTTATTGACCTCGTCTCGGGATATACTTCTGCATGGATTGAGTTTCACTCTTCACAAATATCACAATTTACCGATCTTTATGCGTTAGGGATTGAAGATCTTCCTAAGCAGTTTCAATTATGTTATAAAGTTGTAGATTATGCGGGAAACACCATCATTAATACGACATATAATGGTATGTTTACTGATATTATGTTTGAGAAAAATACTACCTTACAATGGCAAGATGATGATACCCTTATTGATTTAGGTAGTATTAATGAGCAAGAAAGAACGCTCAATTTTACTGGAGAATTTGGAGGGGAAGATGTGGATATTACAATTAATGGATTTTCATTCGGAACTGCTCAATTTGATGAACAAACTCAGAGCTATTCATTATCGTTCGGTACTGAAAATTCCATCGATACTCTTATTGGGTATTCGGATTCGTTATTAAGTCCAAAAATCTTTTCCAATATCAACCCTTATAATTATGAAAATGTAGCTTGGGAGATTCGCGGACAAGATTTCTTCGGTGCCATCAAACACGTGCTAATCGAAGGAGATCTCGAGATCGTCAATCCTCTTACCTTTAATGATACAAAGGAATTAGAATTACAACATCTTTACGATAGAGGATTTATCCTCAGAAATTTTGTACGAATGCAACAAGTATATTATATTAATATTACCACAGCACAGAAGCATATTATTTCTGTTGGAGACTTTTATCCCGATCGAGATGGAACGATTTATTTCCCTGAACATTCACAAATTCACGAATTATACAGCCATATTGATGAGATAGAAGGTGGTGTAGTATACTTCAATTATCAGAGCTCTCCGTTTGCGGAAAGCTTGCATAAAACGAATGCAGATGGCTTCTATATTCGTATCGCAATTCCCGATATACCGGAGCTTTATGAAAAACACACCACAGTCCAAAAACTTGCTATTAAATTT
Source organism: Promethearchaeota archaeon (assembly GCA_008080765.1). Lineage (GTDB taxonomy): Archaea > Asgardarchaeota > Lokiarchaeia > Sigyniarchaeales > SOKP01 > TEKIR-8. Next base: position 32,926 of record SHMU01000001.1, read on the forward strand.
AATGATGCAACGGGCGAGTGTTTTGCGAGAACGTATTATGATTTAGATTTACGTCCCTATTTCTTAGAGGGTGTGAGAGAGCAATATCAGCAAACCATTTTCGGAATGGGACGTATGCTTTCCATCCCCTTGTATTTGGATATGAACGAGCTTGCTTTTTCGGCTCCCGATGCCTATTGGGATTTGAGTATATTAGATTCCATCTCTATAACAGTATCCGATCATTATCAATGGCCAGGATCTTTTATGGAAGTACACGGTGATAGCTCTGTACTTAACTTACCCTACCAGAAGATTGCCATACAAGATATTAAACTCTATAATCTCTTGGCAGATAATGTAATAGAGGATGAGCAAGGCTATATCACTTCCGAGATTCAAGTTGAAGCGCCCAATTATTACGGATATTATGCTCAAGATACCATCAAGATTAAACGAGAAGAGATACAGCTGACAGATCTTACCCTTCTTATTAATAATGAAGAGGTGAGTGATTCTTGGGAAATACAATATAGCGATTATATGGAATTGTATTTCACATATAACGGTCAAGACGATCGTATCCCCTTAGAAGAAATTTATCATATTCCGCTTTCTCTTTATGATGCGGATTCCGCACAAAAATACGAGTATGCTGTGGCAGACCTACATTGGATCAGTAAAATGGATCTTACCAGCCCACAAGGATATCTTACAAATTATTATTATTCTAAATTTAAGGCACCGGATGACCTGGGTACCTTTAATCTCAGTTTTAGCAGTATTGGGTTGCCCATTTATAATATTGTTATTCCTAATGCCCCCTCCTATGAGGTAACGGTTATTCCAGAAGCACTTCATAAAAATACCCCTATTTATTTGGAAAAAGAAAATTTACGTGTGGAGTATGATAATGAACTAATTTTGAAAGGGTGTGTATTATCCGACGATGAGATCTATGAAGTAGATCGGGTGTTACAATATAAATACGAAGAAGCACTCGATGGAGAGGCTTCCTATACTCTAGATTTAGAAGTTCCTTATGATTCCAGTAATTTTATGGATAAACAGCATTTTGCGTTATATTATCTCAATAAAAAGCTCGAAAAAGTTCCCTTATATGTAAATTTAGATGATGTCTATTTTGTTAATGCTTCTATATTAAATACGGCATCTATTCCTGAAATTCGATATGTTAATCATCAATATACCTTACTTATTTATTGGAATACCGCATCCAAACACTTTATCGATTATGATGCGAAACTTTTATTAACATATAAGCGAAACGGCAATCCCATTATACCCCTCAGTTACTCTTCTTTAGATTCATTAGGAAACGATCTTTTCAGCAGCTTAATAGAAGTACCCTTTGTACGATATGACTTACTCAATAAACAATGGCTCTCCGAAGATGATTTTGAAGAGAAATACACACTTACAACCAAACTAGAACATACTGTTTTATTCCAAGAATCGGGTATAATCGAAGGTATCGCATTTAATATTTCCAACCAACTGATCACCTCAGATATTGTTCGATTCCAACATGCTTATGTAAATCATTCCAATGGATTTATCGAGCCTCTGTCGGAAGATAATTATACCGTGTCTATCGATCCCGAAGGAAGGTTGCATTTTACCTATCATAATTACTCGGTAGGAGATACTATTACTGTAGGATATCATACCTATATACCCATTCAGTTACAACATTCTCTTACTTCATCGAATTCTTACTTATACTCAATGCGGATGTATTCTAATAATATGTCCTATTATATTGAGTTTACTCCCGATGATTATGTTCTTTCCCAAGATGGCTATGTTCTTTATTTTACCAATCTCTCTAAAATACTTTCAAATGACTCTTTTACTATCTATGACCCGATTTTCATTAACTATCATGCACCTCTCTCTCGAAAAGTTGATCTGGGTAATAATTTATTGTTAATGACGCAAGATTCTTTAGGACATTATCTTCCTATTGACAATATCCCCTTGGATAGTTTAGGATTCTTTGAATATGTCAATACCTTCTCTATGGAACAGCTTTCCTTGCCTATGTTTGGAGAAACCTATGTTAATATGCGTCTTGATTATTTACCCACAACGATTTATAACAAGCTTGCTCAAGATTATGATCCCGTCAATTATATATTTAAGGGAAGAAAACGCTATGCTCATAAGGAAGGCGAATGGACTAATGATTTCAGAATTATTACTATTCCAAAACAAGTACGACTTACTCTGGTAGAGGATCCCACACAACCGACCGTAATATTTCAAGACCACACAGAAGATAAACACTACCAATTCAATCGCAATCCTATGGAAACGCTTGAGGAAGGTGAAGAATATACCGCCTTACAGATGGATTTATCGGCTAAGAAAACCTATATGTTTAAATATCAATTAGTCGATACTTTCGATAAACCTATAATTAATAGTATTGTATGGCTGCAAATTGGATTCATGCCAAAGAGTGCCACCCAATTCCTCAATCCACGTGCTATCATTGAGGATGGGACTTCTATTTATTATGAAAGCTTAGGCACGGAATTATATACAAGCAGAGGTCCAGGAGAAGGAGTTCATAAAATGTATGGGGCACCTACACTTTTTGATCTTGCTGAACCACAAGGTGAATTCACCCAATACGGACCATATGTATGGACCTATTGCAAAACGAATGCTTTTGGAATCGCCGAATTTGACATCTCATTCGATCAACACTTTGTAGAAGATTTTAATACAATATTTGGTCAAGAGCATGCTATTGAGAGCGTTGATGATATTGTTCTTTATCATCGTGCCTTCTCTTCTTATTTTAAGTGGGACGAGATGGTAATGGATCCCACAACTCTTATATGTTCAGAGTCTACTTCCAATGAAGTTTATAATGGTGAAAACAGACTTGAAAATTACAACTTTACCGACTTAGCAATTCAAGACAGTACCGCCGCAGAAGGAATCATCAGAATTCGAAAGAGAGATATCGTAGCAGCTCCTGCAAATAGATTAAGCTATAAATTTAATCTAAATCAAACCTCCTTCGACCCTCTCTCTTTTACGATCTTTGCGAGTGAGGCAGATTTAATTCCTACTCCTCAAGGCACCACTATTAATTCATTAACCGCATTACATAGTGCCAGCGAATTAGAGGCGACGGGGCGCAATATTTTTGATGGCTCTTATCAATATACCGCGGCTGTACAATTTGTAAGCCCCAGCGGTTCTTTGATCGCCAATCCTGAAAGTCCCTATGGCTCTTCTATGTTTTATTTTGATATCGAAGAGACTTTGGGAGGAGGAAAGATTACTATTTCCAATATAACCATGCTCTATCTTATTTCTCAAATTGGAATGGGTATGGCAACGATTAAAGCAGAAATCCTGGGCTCTCCTTATTATAAATCAAGCCCTCTTTTTAACATCCCGCTTGAATTTGTATTAGATAATAATATTAAGATAGGGGAGAAAAGTCTTGCCGTGGATCTCATTGATCCTTTTATCGCGGCATGGGGATCTGTATTTGATTCTGAGGGACAAGAGATGCCCTTTGAATCTAATTATCCTTGGATTAAAGGTTCTGTGTGGATTGAGCCCGATTTCTTAGGAGAAGGAGAGGATTATGAACGAAGCATTCAGGACTATTTAGAGATTAATTTAGATGCCACCTTATATTATAACGAGACTTCCAATAGTACCTTCCCCTTGAGAAGTGGTATCATGCTCCGTCCCGGAAATCGCGATGGCGTCTTTACTTTCGAGGTACCTTTAGGACCGGAAGAGTCATATATGTTTGGCTATAGATGTGATCTGAACCTCAGCTTTAGCATTGACTTTAGCAAGGATGTGATTTATTATCAAGAACGTGATGTAGAGATGTATCTTCTAGATTTGCGCTTAGAATCTAACCCTAGTTCTGTCAATCCGAAAACGCATTGGTCATTATATTCTCACGGAATTGAACCAGGAATAATAACCGATCCCTTCCTTAACATGCCTTTTGAGGTGAAAATGAGCGAGGGCTTCTCAAGCGATACAGGATTTCTTACTTTAGGGGCTGATACGGGTACTTCTGAGGATACCTATGGACAGCAGTTAGATTATCAATATAATGAGGAAAATAGTTGTTATGGAATTCAGAACATCTCAGAACAATTTGATACCGATCTCTTAGGACTTATCGATATTACACCAATTAAAGTTATCGGTATGAAAGACGGCAGAGAGTATGAATTCATATACGGAAGCGATTGGATTTTATGTAATCCTCCTGAAAGTTCCTAGGAGGAACGCTCTGTAATTCAGTTTACGGAAAATGGCAATAACCCCGATAGCATGACGGAATTCACAGTCTATTACCTCCTTGAGTTCGATTTTTCAGGACATCACTACGGTATTGTAGAGTTTGGAAATACATCTATGCTCAATGAGACTTCAATTCAATTTGAACTGCCTTTTGGATTCCTTCCTAATATTAGTGACTCCCGAGCGCCCTTGTATACTCAATTTAGCGAACAATTTTCGCCAGATGGAGATACGTATCGACTTCATTATGGTCTATACGGAAGTAATGATCCTGATAGTATTATAATCTATAATCTAGACCAGTTAGAAGAACAATTTAAATCAGAAATCGATGTTCTCTTCTCGGACGAGACTAATGAAGAGTATTATGAGATTGATGTTGTTTTTACCACTCCTCCAAATGAACCGTTTACCCTCAGCTACGGATTAAAGTCCGAATATTCCTTAGGTGCGGGCTTTCAAAAGATTGGAGAGCCTTACTCTGAAAGTACTCGGCTTATCTATACTGAAGAAGAGGCAGGACAGTCTAAGATTTTTACAGATACCACTAATATTTTATCACCTTATTCCTTCTCTGAATCGGCATTATATATTTCATTAGATAAGCAAGATAATAAAGAGACCACTCTAACAATTTTTGATGTGCCTTTGCTTTATTCTCCCTCTATTAATTTAACCTTTATTATAGATGAGTTAGGCAAGACAATGATCGACCAATATACCTCATTAGAGAACATATTGACTATTGATTTTACATATATGGATTCCAATGAATTATACGAGTTTTCCTCACCCTCATTAGAATTGCAGTTAACACCTTCTCAGCTCAGCTCATACGAACAAGGGAATTCTTATATTATCACATATGAACAAGACCTTCAAGCGCTTTATGAAATCTTGGGGATGGACAATATTGATATCTCAATTACAATCTCACAAGAAGGCGATGTAAATAATTTACCTTATCTCCTTATGACACAATACGGCTATCTAACCGATGAGTATATTATTGAGACTCATGATAGTATGCCTCTTGATGAGAATGGAGAGCCTGATTATGCGGCAATTACTACCACTCCACACTTTTATCAGATTACCTCTCAAGACCTTACAGAAGCACCATTCAATCTACTTAGCGACTCGCAGATCACTGTAGCACTTACCAATCTTTCTGAGACGGAATTAGTATCATTGAACAGCGATAACGGAAAAATTGATTTTATCTCACATGGAACTAAGAAAACGTTTACCCTTTCCGAACAACAAGGGAATGCCGTACCGAATTTAGCATTATTTATCAACTGTTATGATATAGATATGCCGCAATATCAGGACGGTTATTTAGATTTATATTATGGAAGTGGTACGGAAGTTGAAGGTGAAAAGCGCTCTACAAGCACCATAAGCATGACCGCAATTGGTACATGGCTTAACTATCGTGCCAAGGTAGAGGATAATGTTATTTTGGGCTGGGACTCAACCTATGATTTTACGGACAAATTTTTAACAACGGATCGGATTACCGTATCGGGTAAAGTCTTTTATCACGCATTAGCAAATCTTTCTGAGAGCTCCGACGAATATCTTAATAAAATTCAAATGAAAGAGATTTTTGATAGTTATACCCGTGAAATAGAATTCGGAATTCCCCTCCCCGAGCAATATGATATTGCAGATATTAGGGCAGTTGGACATCCGTATGAATATCATCTTAGCATCCAAGGATTTCCCGTAGAGTCTACGGATGAATATATGCAATATCTTGAAGCAGATGATCATGACAATTTCCCTGAGGATGAGTTTAACCAACCTACAAATCGTCTGCCTGACATCGATTTAGAGACGGGCAAGCTAAATTATGAGGTAGCAATTGACGAGAATGATTCTGCCTATCTTCTATTCTTTGTTCCGCTTACTACTATCTATGATTTAGGACTTTTAGATGGAAACGGTGATATCATGATCGATTTTCACGCTCATCAGACCTTTAGAGACGGGCAAGATTATTATATAAAAGAAAATTACGAAATTGATGGTAATAATTATATCGAATGGGATTATACCTTAGTTTCAGGACATCCTTTTAAATTTCATCCTGATTTCAATGAAAATCATTACTTTACTGTAGAATATTCAGCGTTAGAATGGAGTATTATGAAACAAATGTATATACACTATAAAACCGATTCATTCGTTTATCAACCCGAGACATTCCAAAATGTATCACTCTTTTATCCGGGTGATGCCTCCATCGAAACTTTTGGGGTACGTAATACTATTCCCGAAGATCAACTTTTAGACGGTCATATCTTATTCCCAAGCGTTTATGTACTCACAGAGACTGATGAAAATAGTGATGAATATGAAGTACGACAGCTAAAAAATACTGCTATAGACTCAAAGCTTGTATATAAAACGCCCGATCCTTCCGAGCCGTGGAATTATACAATTGATTTTGAACAGATTGCTATCGCTTTAGCAGCGCAATATCCTGGAGAGCATTTGGTCAATCCCAGCTTTTTATCTGTGGAAGCGCATTATTATTCCGATCAATGGAGATATGAGCTTTCCAGCACACCGTTCAATTACGAATATCTTGAAAAAGATAGTAATTATCATCTAAAGCTTACTATTAAAAATCCGGACGGTATTATTATCGATGAGAGATATTCCAATGAGACTGAAGAAATAGGACTAAATTATCATACTCAGGGGTTTGATACCTATGTGCAAGCTATTAGCAGTAATTATATTTACTTTAAAGAGGGTGTAATTGATAAAAACTCTACCATCGAGATTTCCTATCATTATAAGCTGCAACCCGGCTTACAAGAAAGAAAGCATTTTCTTATCTCAACGACTCCTTATACACAAGCTTTCAATACGGAATACTTACCAGGAGCTTCTAATAGTTCCAGTGCTATTTATAGAGAACGCTACCGCAAACTAAGCGGAGGGTCGATAATAGCACCCTTCGATTATATGCTTTCCATCAATGAAACCTATAGTCTTTATCTTTCCTATCGTCTTAATCAGCGAGACTATTTCCAGCATGAATATACAACCTCAGAAGGCGATTTAACGGGACTTGAGGGGTATCGTAAATTTGGGCTTCTCGATAGAAATCTACGGGATACAGGTTTAGTGCGATTTGCGAAGGGGGCGGAAAAAGAATGTGTGAAAGTATATTTCTATAATTATCGTACTGATTTAGATTCGACATTCACCTCTAAAAAATATCCCTATATCGGGCTTTCTGAAGAGCAACAGATGCAACCGGTATACGGTACCACTCCTAAAATAGCTTTCTTAGATCCTTCTTTATATGAAGTAGATTCTCAGATGGTAGCAGTAAGTATTAAACAAGAAGCATTAGAATTAATCGAGCGAATGAATCCAAAAGACGATAAATTCTATATATCCTTTGTGCCTCAACCGCTTGATCTTGAATTATTAGCTTACAAGTTTCAATATCTCACTTCAGGAGATATTTTAGACTCATTAGACGTTCTTCATTGGGATGTACCAGAAAAGGACGATTTGGATGTATATCCCAATTTAGATGCTTATTATTATAAAGATAAAGAACTTTCCTCGATCGAACGAGTGGTATGTCATGCTTCTGAGCTTTCCATATATCTGGAAGACGGACACTCTTTAGAGTTTGATGTAGAAGCCGAATTGCAAGCATACGATCCTGAGTTATTGAGTAAAATCCACGAAGGAAAATATGCTTCGATATTTATAAAAACTAATATTGAGAATTTAGAGAGCTTGGAGTCTTTACAAATACAACTTATTGATAAAGACGGGAATATATTAAACGATTATACTCAGATAATATCTACGGAAGAGATTGATCTTAATGATTTTGAGTTACATATTAACTTACCTTCCTACGCAGATAACAAGTTAAAAATTATTAAATTCATTCCTATATTCCGCACTGACGATATTTATTCGTTAGAAAATAAAGTAGGTATATCTCAGTACGATCTAATTAAATGGGATGAAGAAGATGTGATAACTAATGAAACTTATCCATTCATGTTCTTTACATTAGAGACCAATCTTCAAATTAATGCTTCTCACGCGGGACGTGAATTTGCATATCTATTTAACAACAGATTAGAACGTATTTATTTCCCAGAAGGAGTCTCCATCGAGTATACTAAAATATTCGATGATGATGGTAATCTTCTTCAATATGCATTAAAAATTCCGAAGGAGCATATTGATCCTCTAACAGGAGAAAATGCAACCTTCAGCAATGAAGATCTGCTTTTCTTGAAATATTATTCACCGGTGGAGCGTGCTATATCCTTAGGTATTGGGAAAATATATTTTGAACGAGCATTTGAAAATAATGAAAAATCGGAGTTCATGATGGTAAACGCCGAAAATCAGAATTACTTCTCTCAATTCGCCGAAAATAACTTTGGCAGTGAAAATTACTGGTACGAGCAAGAGCTTCAAATCACTCCGTTCGATACGGAGCATACAGGAACCTTTAAGACCGCAAAATTGGATATTAATCTAAGTGCCTTAGAGGATGATGCCATTGACGGAAAAGTGCCCTTTAGCCATATTCTATTCACGGTGCCTCATCCATTATATGAACTGACTATTAACGAGATTCTCATCTTAAATCCCTCTCAAACTCACACTACCGAACACGGATCTACTTCGAGTAGATTATGGCAATATTCTGAAATTCAAGCATTTGCCGCAGGTAGTGACCCCGCTTACGATGAATATAAATTTAATTTTACTCAATCAGTTCCATTATTCTATAATGAATCGGATCCCGCCCAAGAATGGCTCAATTACATTAGAATTTTTGATGAGGATCAGAATTATTACTCGGTAGGGTTATTTGGTGATCAATATCAACTTCATTACGACCAAGAAAATAAATCGTTCTCGTGGAACCCCACTTTCAATCAATATCCTGTCTATTATGGCATGCAATTTGAAGAAGAATTGATGATCGATCCCAATCATACCCTTTATATCGAATATTGCTCCAATGAGTCGTGGAAAGAACCAATAGTTATTGAGGATGAAAATGTGGATCTTACTTCCATCTGGACCATCTACGATTTTATCCATACCTTACGCCCGCAATATTACAATTGGTTTATTGACGAGCTCGGCTATGAAGATAATGAGTATTCATTAATGGATGATATTGATTATAATGTCACGCAATACCTCACCGAACAATTTACGGTGTATGATAACATTACAGAATATACTCATCAGTTCGATATAGGCAATTATTCCTTTACGGAAGATTATTTGAACTTAAGCCTCTCCCATGTAGTAGCGATTACACCCGATTTTGAACAGATTCTTTTAAGCGATAATGAGAATTATACGATTACCTTTAATGCGGAAGGGAAGAATATCACCATCGAATCACTTCATCCTTATTCATATTTGAACGAATTTGATACAATTTCCGTGGTTCTTAACTTTAGCAGAGGTCCTATTAATTCGTTTACAGAACTGTACTTGACGGAAGACTTCTTTACGTCTCAACTCAACTATAGTGATGATCTCACTTCTACCTTTTATGACACCATCAATATCTATTATGAGACATTCTCTCAAGGATTTGACGGGGAAATATTATTCATGGAGAGCTCCTCTATTATCACCAGCGAGGATACTCTCTTTACTCCCATTAGCTACAGCTCGTTTAATGCTATTACTGATCAGCGATGGGTGTTAATGAATTATTATTCAGGAAATTTTGATAATTTCAAACTTTATTATGATGATTCTTCCATTTTCTATCAAGCGGATATCGATCAAGACGGTAAAATTGACTTTAAGCATACACTCGATATTGATCGGGACGGAAAAATGGATATCATTCGCTATGGAGAAGAATCAAATAATGGGGAAATTATCTGGTATACGATTATCCAAGCCTATGAAAGAATAGACTCAGAAGAGACTCATGAAATGGAGGACAAAAAGGAGACCAAATGGTTCGATATCAATGACAAAAATTTTGCCAATTATGAATTTAATATTGCTGAATTATTCGGTGTGTGTCTTACAGGAGGCTTATTATTACCATATACGCTTGCTTCGATGATGATGCCTATAATGGATTATTATGCCATGAAAACTCTTCAAGAAGAGGTAATTAGGGACGAAACTATAGAATCTACCTATTATAGCATTAAAACCGATTATGATCGCGACGGATTACCAGATTATCAAATGGATTATGAATCATATAAGAACGTGGTACAATATGAAGTCACGGAACATCATAAGACTCTCATTGCCGCCAAATATCAAGATGTTTTTATGTTCCTAACAGTATGGGTCGCAAAAAATATCGCTTCATTGGCTAATGAGCCCGTATATGATTTTGTGTTTAACGATTTTCTTACCGAATATCATCTTGACCATTGGGACTTTCGAGGGCTTCCACCCACAACACTTGCTCAACTTCCATTTATTTTATCTACCTATCGTAAGTATTATTGGGATATGACCAGCGAATATACCGATAGTTTTACTTACGAACAGATAAAGATTATCGAATATGATGATCAAGGAGAGATTTCAGAATCAAGAATTTATAAAGATGATTTTAGAAACGATGAGATTGGGAATGTAGCTCAATTCTTATCCAATTTAATCGAGGAACACCGTGTCACGAATGTAGAGACCGGTGAACAACTTAGCATATCCTTTAATCCTAATCTTCCTTTCTCACGACCTGAAGATATTGATTGGGAATGCGAAGTATGGGGAGTCGATGGAGTTCCCATTAAATTTGACTCTCTTACCGTATTAGGCGGTGATGGATTAGAGGTTATCGATGAGACTAATGTATATCAACAGGAAATTATCATTAGAATTCCTAATCGCTATTCTCTGTATAACGATTTTAGAAAGACAGCAATCTGGCAGGTCGCGAACATGGGATTTGCCGATTTTAAAGTGGAAGGAATTTTAGTCACTCCGCAAGACGGGAAGGTCTATATTACCAGCGATATGATCTGTCTTGCATGGGGAGTCGGGAAAGTGCCCGGCAAATATTTCTATGTAGACTCTACAGGAAATGGTTTTTATGATACTGTCTATATTGTAGCTGCTACACCTACAGACACTTCAGGAACTCCCACGTATAAGGTCTTAGCCATCGGCTATAATTATGACGGAATCCACGATTTCAAGCCCTACGAGAAGATTTATCCGAAATCCCGCATTGAGTCCAATTTCTGGATGATGGCAATTCAGACCAATCGATTTGATGTCCATTGGACTTATCAATACGGCAACCTTATCCGAGAACCATTGTTATGGCCCACCTTAGAAAGCCTCATTTGGAATTATTTCAAACCCGCCGATCACATTTTTGAGATTTGGAAGTCTACCGCCTTAGATTGGAACGGCAAATCTCTTCTTTATCATTACATAGAGACCACGAAATATTATGAAGCATGGTTCCAATATGGTACGCAATATTATGAAGACTTCTTTGAACAGACTTTTATGGGTACGGTGTCTTCGGCGCTAAGTGTCTTCACACAAATATCTGTCCAAATATCTTTTGGAATACTTAATGTTTTCGGCGCTGCAGCAATCGAGCGTATTGCCAACGCCGCCGGATCTGCAATATTTATTCTTACTTATACCTTAATGACCAAATTTTTCATGGATATAGACCGTCATGAAGTAATGTCAAAACAGAGAGCCTATACCTATTATCCGTCAAAATATATCTTCAAGTTCGATCCTCAAAGTATGAACGAAAAATGCCTATATGATAAGCTGCTTGGAGATAGTATGGCGACTGCTCTGCTTGGGCATTACGGCGCATATTACACCACCGCAGTGGGCGAGTCAGAAGGATTTCAAGTAACCGCTGAGGTGATGGTTACTCCTCCTAATTATGCCAGAATGATGACCGGCTGGCAAGGATTCTTCGAATTTTTAGGAATGAATTTAATCGCACCCGGTTCCCATCCCGCAATATATTACGGTTTAACGTTTGATCAGATGAATTTAGATTGGTATGCTCTTACCAGCGAATTGCCTTTATATACGAGCCCCTTCCTTCTTTTCTTAAACAGTATGCTTTTCGGACCATATTATATGTATCGTCAAAATACTCTGGGCGCGGTAGAGACTATTACCATGCTAAGAACCTTAAATCACCTAAACACGATTCAAGCCACCTCCATCGGCGGCGATCCCCGTTATAGATTAGTAAATAGATATGAAGCACCTTACAATAGAATTTTACCTGAAAAAGGGTTATACTCTCCCGTAGTATTAAGTCCCGAATGGAATCAATATGCAGGCAATATAAAGGGAATGATGTATATTTGGGCTTTATGTCATGATTTCCCCTCAACAGTTGGATTAGGCTCCGAAAACACACTCACCGAGGTGGAAAAACTCAAATATAAAGCGAAATTCATTATTAATCCTAATGGGTTCGAATATCCAATAGAATCCATTCAGATCAGTCTCATGCAACAAAATAAGAGAGGAGGTATTTTTGCCAGCTCTGAGAATCTTATTAGCAATATTCAAGTACAAGAAGAAGATTTTGAAGTGATTGACGGTACCATCTATTTCACTAAGACATTAGATGAAATTGTCGCCGAACAATATAAAGGATACGAAGAATTACTTGCAGGAATCGATCCCGAGCAATATTTACTACATTATGGTATTAATATTATCTTTTCATTGACTATTCCAGATACCAATAACGAGACCCATAAACTAGCACTTGCGCAAGCAACTCAGTTTGCGGTAATGGATTATTTCAATCAATACGTGCAAGCTCAGACAATTGCTCAAATAAAATCCGAGATTGCCTATACGGAAACCTTAACATTCTGGTCTACTATCATGACCACCGCTCTTAGTTATTTCGGAGGCTGGGGTGCCACAGGAACCGGAAGCGCTATTGCAGAAGTAGGGGCCGAGGTAGGAAAGGAAGGCGTAAAGATCATTGCCAAGGAAGTCTTGAAACAAGTTCTTAAGGTTGTCTTAAAGACTATCTATGAAGCAATGAAGGAGGTACTTCAAGAAGTTATTCTTGATGCTTTCATAGAAGCATTAGCTGAAGGCTATTTCGTGGAGATCTTAGGCATGAGCGAGGATGCGGGCTTCTGGATCTCTTCGCTTGCAACATCCCTTCGAGAAGCGGGCTTAGGACCGTTCAAACTAATGCGTAAAGGACTTACTTCGGTAATGTCATCTATCAGCACTAATTTAGATCTGCATTTAAATCTAGACAGTATTTTCTTTAAGAACTCTAAAAATCATATTAAGGACTTACAGAATAGCCTTAAGAATGCAGTGGAAGCAGATAACTTCATTGACCAAGCTAAGCTTAAGGAAGAGATTCGACAAGCTGAGACGGAGCTCGCCCTTAAGCAGAATAAACTGAATTTGATTAAGAATATATTCAAAGGAATTATCATGCTCTCCTTAAGTTTCAAATTCTTCGGATTTGGATTTATAGGAGCTAAAAGTCTATTAGATATTGGGACTTCAATCTCCTCTTATTACGATAATAAGGCTGAAATTAATACGATTTCTCATGTTATGAGGTCTGAAAACCTCCAGTTTGCCTATGAAAGCTCCATAACTAATTTAAAAAGAGGGTTGTCTCAAGACATCTATGATCAATATGCGAATACGAAACCTCATGATCTCAGGCAACTTGAAAACAAGATAGAACTCTCATATGCACAACAACAAAGCAACGATTTCAAGACTATTGACAGCTGTTTTGACCCAAACCGCGTTGAGAAAATAAGTCCACCTAAAACTCCGGACAATATTGATCTCCGAACCGCGAAAGAAGCGAACGCGATGACCCCCATAGAAAAATACGTCGATAGTTTCTTTTTTAAGGACCTTCTCAACACATTCCCCGAATTAGAAGCATTACGCCCACGTTTTGAATCTATCGTAGAATGGGTTTCAAAGATTTATAACTTAGACTTTTTAGAGAAAGCAAGACAGAATCAAGAAGCTTCAGAGAAAAAACAAGCAACCGAAAGTAATGAAAATACAATAATCGTAGCCAATTTCATCTCTAAGGAAACAACGCCTTCAGAATATAGATCGGCTGCTTATACTTTCAGGTTATCTGGCGCCCCTCATGATTTAGCAATAAGAGAGATTCAGTTAGATCCCACTCTTACCATTGAGGAAATTAAGACAAAAGTGAGAGAAGAATACAATCTTGAGTTTACAGAAATTCACCTTCTTTTTAATGGCAAATACTTACCAAATCATCTTAGATTTTCCGAACTTGGAATTAATCCTCAAATGGATGTAATCACGGTAATGGCCACGCAAGAAGCAGCTGGAAGAAATGTTGCGGCGAAAATATTTGCAAATAAAATAAAAGATTTGATTTCTAATAATGAAATCAATAAAGAGGTTGCAAATAGATTAGTAGCAATATTAAATAACGATAAAAACAATTGGAATTTTGAAAAAGAAACTCTTGATAAATTCCCCAAGCTAAAAGATTTAGCAGAGGAGATAGCTCGAAAAGTAGCGGATGGAGAAAGCCCACAATTTAGTCCAGAACCAATATGTATAGGGCCACTTCTCAGCGTTGACGAATCAACATATCGTCGTTGGCTAGATTCTAGTACGTTTTTGTCTTTACAAACATTTGAAACCATAGAATATATTATTGACACCTTTTATAGTGGCACTACATTCGGGAATCAAATGAATGAACTATTACAAGATTATGAAATGAGGAATTTGTTAATGCATGGTTCACGCCTTTTTGCCTCTAGTTCTAGTATTTCCAGCATTTTAATTATGGAGTTGGAACGACTTATCACTTATAAAAACGAGAAAACGGGTACCGATTATGAAATGATTATTATTTCTCATTTAAAAAGCGCCTCAGAACATAAAGAATTTTTAAGCGAATATGTTATTGAAAACTTATATGGAATAGAACAATTTAAAAGAAGTAATGATGGTCGTCTACAGCGATATGTTATGGCGTATCTTTTGGGTGTCTCTCAAGCGTCTATAACTAGATGGATGTACGGGGAATTTGATATTTCTCAAAGTTCTTTTATAACTTTTGATAATAGAATTCAAGAGTTATTTGGAAACTTAATCGAGAACGAAGGCTCGTTATATAATTTTTATTTAGAATTTAAAAATCTTATCGGTAATACACCTCAAGATCGATGTTCAAAAACCGTTCGTGATCAACTATTACATTATTTAAAAGAGGGTGAGAAAAAGTACGGACCTTTTAGTAATTTTAGGGCTGATAAAGCGACTAGAGCCGAGATTTCAGAGAAAAATATAGAACTTTTCGGATATGCAAAGTTATTTAGTGTTGATGCCCTCATAAATAGTGCTTTAAAAGATTTATTGCAGAATAAAGACTTTTTAGACAATGAAGTCTCTGATGCTTTGGAAAAAGGGTTTCCAGGAGAGGGCAGAAAACAATTGGAGGGCTTAAAATGTTTTATAGAAGAAGATATTGAGAGAGCGGTAAAGACATTCAGATATTTATTATTCGGTCTTGCAGATACTTCTCTACAAAAGATTATGACTGGGGCAGAAAAATGCCACCTTAAAGTTCATTGTACCTTAGAAAAGTTTCTTAGAATGGTTTATGAGAGCATGCAATACTCTAGTGATTTTCAAGTTATTGATAGTGGTCCATCTATGATACTTATGCCTACTACATGTATCCAAACAAGATTAGATAAAGACGGAAATGTAATATTGGATAAAAATGGAGTTCCCATGATATGCGGTGAGAAAGGTTTTTATTTAGCTAAAGATCTTATAAGTGGAAGAGCTGTTTGCTATAAGCATATTATGCGCTGGAACGAGCAAATAACTGCTGCCTTTTTCACTTATTATACTGGAATAGAGTTAAGTAAACCTCAAATAGAAGTATACGCATCTACTTTAAATTTTGGCGAAATATTCGCCCATATTTCAAATTGTAGATATGACATACTAGTAAGCAAAGAGACGGGTATAAAATTAACTGCGGGTGATATTGCCAAGGGGTTATCAAGATTGGGTATTATTAATAATGAACCTCAATGGTTAATAAATATATATGAGAATGAAATTGGTATTAATATTGAAACGGATGGTGAACAACATGATAATTTTTGGGTATGGTTAAGACTTCAACGATTAGAGGGTGCTGACTTAGCTGATCAAATTGACGTGATATTGGAGACTCTCGACCCGATGGGTATTAAAATCGGAGATAAGCTTCAAGAATTAACACTCTCTCAAATACAGTCCTACATCAATATGGTTCAAGAAGATGCAAAACGATTTTTACTGGAGGAATATCGTAGGTGGGAACACTATCGTGATAATGATCAAGATAAACAAAATGCAATTGAAGAAAAGGCTCATTGGTATCAAATGAGGATCCCAATATACGGTTGGTTTGAAAATGTCGACAATCGATTTTTCTTATTCTCTATGCAATTTTTAGAAATTCTTGCTAAGGAAGCCGGAAAAATCGAGGAAGGAGGAAGTCTTAACACTGAATTATTGGAGGAATTAGGATTTAATTGGGATCATTCGGCACATTTTGGACGATATAAAGAGTTTTTCCTTGATTTATAACGGATATAATATCTAATTAATTAATTGGTTTTTTTAATTTTATTATATCTATTTCCATTAAAGATAATTATATATATTCAGATTTCTTTTTTTTATATTAGGACAAGGAAATGTATAAAAAATATTTGTATTGTTTTTTTAACAACATTTTAGAGTTTGATAAGGCTCTCTCGGCTGTGACTAGTTATCGCTTCCTAATATTCCAAAGTTATTTCCTCTTATTAAAGTCGATTCAATGCAATGATACAACCATAACCGCCACGCCAGAGCAGCCTCTATTTGGATTCTGCGTCTCCATCAGTAAATCCTTTCCCGAAAAACGCTCCCCAGAGGAGGTGGACAAGGATGTTGAAAAGGTTTGCAATTGGGAGTTTTTTACCGACAAATCGAGAGGGAATTTCATCTGCACAATGGAAGCGATAGAGAATTATTTCGCTTCTAAATACCCATATCCCAGCCCTTTAAAACAAGATTTTGCAAATTATTTTGATACCGCCAGCAAAGTAATAAAATACGCCTATGAAAAGGGCATTTTTACTATGGACTCTATTCCCGACGACTTTAAATCTGCTATTAAGGCTGCCATTAAACTGGGTTCTTTTCCTGTTATTGATATGGACAAGCTTGCTACATAAGATTATTTTTTATTGGTCATTTTTTCTCAAATTAAATATACTAATTTAAATGCATTAGTGTCGGGAGAGTTAAGATTTTTTATGACACCATATTATTCCAATCATCTCAATTTTTATTTAGTTTTCATTCATCAATAAATAATTTATGCAAATTTAAGAACAGATCTTAACCATACATAGATATAATTAGATAATACCTTTATTTTGTTCTTTTACTATACAGCAGTATTTCAATAATTCTACAATTTATCTTCATTTAAATTCTCTCAACGCATATCTATCATAACCTTAAGAAAGAATAAGAGATCCAAATAATAAAAAGGTTTTAGATTATATGCAATAAAAATTAGAAAAAATAAAAAAAATACAATCAAGACCTAAAGTCGTTCTTTCTAAGAGAATTACTTTTTTAGATTATTTTGTATAAAGTCAATGATTTGGGAAGTCATAGTGCCGGGACCGTAGACGTTTGCCACACCCATAGCCTTTAGTTCTTTAAAATCCTGGGCTGGAATGACTCCTCCTATCAATACCATAAACTCATCTTTTACCCCCTTTTCCTCTAATTTATCCATGAGCTTTTTAACCCAATTTTTATGCGCGCCCGAATGTATACTAAGTCCTATAATATCCACATCTTCATGAATAGCAGTTTCCACTATTTGGTCAATATTTTGAAATCCACCAAAAATTAATTCCATACCAGCATCACGTAATGCTCTTGAGACCACTATACCTCCTCGCCAATGACCATCTATACCGGGTTTTGACATCAATACCCTAATTTTCTTTTCTTGTTGCATATCTCTCACCTGAAATCTTAAATTGCTAAAGGTGGCTCCCAAATTCCATAAATTTCTCTATAAATATCGCATATCTCTCCGACTGTTGCACCTTCTTTGGTAGCCTCCATCATTACAGGCATAACATTCTCCTCTTTTTCAAGGACTTTTCGGAGTTTATCAAAGATCGACTCTAATTTGGCATTATCACGTTTTTTCTTCAGCGTTTTGATTCGCTCCACTTCAATCTTCATCGCTTCCTCATTTGTGCGAAATACATCAGTCACATCATCGTATGGAACAGGATATTTATTAACCCCAATACTTATCTCCTCTCCTTTTTCCATTCGTCTCTGGCGTTTATGAAAAGCATCTCGCATTTCTTTATATAACCACCCAGTTGAAAGTGCTTTGTCTATCGAACCAGTTCTTTCGATTTCCTCAATATAATCCCATACACGCTCTTCGATCTCATCAGTAAGCCATTCTACATAATAGGAACCTGCTAAGGGATCTACAGTGTTTACTATACGCGTCTCATCAGAGATCACTTGCTGTGTGCGAAGGGCAATTAAAGCAGCCTCCTTTGAGGGAAGACATATTGCTTCATCATAGGAATTTGTATGTAAAGATTGACATCCTCCTAATGTGGCTTCTAATGCTTGGATCGTAGTCCTGATAATATTTATTTTGGGTAATTGTGCAGTTAAAGAACTTCCGGCGGTTTGTACATGAAATCTAAATTGCATGGAGCGGGGATCTTGAGCATCGTAGCGATCTTTCATTAATTTCGCCCATATCCTTCTTGCCGCTCTATATTTTGCGATCTCTTCAAAAAAATCCTTATGTGCAGATAAATGAAAAGCTAGTCGATTTACAAAATCATCTACCGTCCAGCCCCTGGCGATTATATTCTCAATATGAGAACAAGCACTTGCAAAGACAAAACCTAATTCTTGAACGGCATCTATTCCTCCTTCCCGATAATTATATCCAGTAAAATTTATAGGATGCCATTTAGGAACATTACCCATAGGTACTGTCCATTCAATAAAATCGCATGCCAATCGAAGCAAATGATTTGGAGGTACATTTTTATAGGGAATATATCCCACCGTCATGGTCAAAATATCATTTTGAGTGGTTCCCATTAAATTTCGAATGTCATAGCCTTTCATTTTTGCCATATTGAAATACATCGAGCATACGGGAGCTGAAGTAAAGGGTTCTACAACGAGCGCAACACTGATTTTGTCAATAGGGATATCTTTGGTAAGCGCAAACATGCTATCTATACAGTATAAGGGCACTCCAGATGTCCCAACTTCTGCTGCACCATCCTCATTTGTAGGGTCAATTCCATTAAAGGTTAGTGCATCAACCGCTGCGCTAAAACCTGTCTCTCCATGTTTATATAAAAACTTCCATCGCTCATTCGTTTCTTCGGGAGTACCATGTCCCGAAAATAAACGCATCGTCCATACACGCCCTCTATACATGTTGGGATAAGGTCCTCGAGTATATGGAGGCTGTCCTGGAAATCCTACCTTTTCTGTATATTCTCCCTTCACATCTAAAGGGGTATATAAACGTTTCACGGGGATTCCAGAATCGGTTTTAAACTCAATATCTCGCTCGCGAGCCTTTTCAAATTTCTTTTCCCAATTTTCTCGTTCTCTCTTAATTTTCTCAACGTCCATTTTTAACACGATTTCTAGAAATAAAATCTTTATTTCCAATTATAATTAAAACATATAATACTTTATGATTGTAAAAAGGTATAATTGCTTTTCTATTTTTATATAATAATAAGTGATAGATGCACCTCAATTTATATAGTAGATAATCATTAGAGCAATTCATAGATATAAATATTCGAAAAAACAAAATCATTTCGAGTGTGTTTTTAAAATATTATCTCTATTAATGTGAT
Source organism: Promethearchaeota archaeon (assembly GCA_008080765.1). Classification (GTDB taxonomy): domain Archaea; phylum Asgardarchaeota; class Lokiarchaeia; order Sigyniarchaeales; family SOKP01; genus TEKIR-8. Next base: position 53,217 of record SHMU01000001.1, read on the forward strand.
TAATCATTATTTGAAACATATACAAAATCAATGAAATTGATTTTACAAGGAGTAATCTCTGCTGATATTAATGCTATTCAAAAGGGTATTGAAAATGTTCTATTTTCTTCAAAATTGAATAGAATAAACTGGTAAAATCATTTAGCGGAACCAGAAATTATTATAAAATTAAAGGAAATACATAATGATTCTATAGATTGTATGTTGTTCTATCTTTCAATAATTTATTGCGATATTTTTGCTACTTTCGATTCGACATTTATAAATGAAATTAAGGGAAATAGTGAAATCTTAGCATGGATTAAATATGTAAACCCAAACTTACGTCTATGGATGAATGATCTAAAAGATAAGAAAATTGTAAGTGTGGAATAAAAATTAGAGATCTCATATCATTTTCCCATCTCTAAAGAGATTATAGAGAATAATATTGATTAAAACAATTATAGAAAACGGGAATAATGAGGCAGAGAAATTAAAACTTATATTTTTTATTCATTTATGCATTTTAAAATCAGATATTTATATTATTGAGAATTATCTGTATAAGAAAGAATTAAGTAATTTTATAATAATTATAACAAAAGGATTTTCATATGGATTTTCAATTATCAGATATGCATAAAATGGTCAGAAGAACCACCAGAGAATTCGCTGAAGAGTACATTGCTCCCGTTGCAGCAGAAAGCGATCAGAAATCTCGCTTAGATCCTGAAGTGATGGAAGAGATGAAACGCATGAAATTTTTCGGGGCAAGCATCCCCCAAGAATACGGTGGAGCAGGATTGGATACGCTTGGATTTGTCATTGCGACAGAAGAGATCGGCAGAATTGATGCTTCGTGGTCGATAACATTTGCAGTTCCCGCTTCTGTGTGTTCCTATCCCATTTATTTATTTGGAACAGAAGAACAAAAACGAAAATTCCTTCCTGCTTTGTCTTCGGGTGAAAAATTAGGGGCATTTGTGTTAACCGAAGCGAATGCTGGCTCTGATGCTCAAAGTGTACAACTCAGCGCAACAAAAGACGGAGATGAATACATCTTAAACGGCAGTAAAATCTTTGCTACTAATGGAGGCATTGCAAAAACGTTATTAGCAGTGACAACCACGGGAACAGTAGGAAGAAGAAAAGAGCTTACGATGTTTATCGTTGACACGGATACTCCGGGATATTCTGTAGGCGTAAGAGAGAAGAAGCTAGGTGTGAGAGCTTCCAATACATCTGAATTAGTATTTCAAGATGTCCGAGTTCCTGAGGAAAACATTTTGGGAAAACGAGGGGATGGATTCAAATTAACATTAGCCATCTTAGATTATGGAAGAATCTTGATGGCAGCTCAAATAGTAGGGTTAGGACAAGCGTGCTTAGAGAAATCGGTAAAATATGCCAATGAACGTGTTCAATTCGGCAGACCAATCGGAAGCTTCCAAGGAATACAATATAAAATTGCAGATATGGCAACTGAAATTGAAGCCTCTCGATTATTAACCTATAAAGCTGCCCATCTATGTGATATTGGACAAGATTATGGATTAATAGGCTCAATGGCCAAGTTATATGCGTCCGAGGCCACTATGAGAGCAGCTCACCAAGCCGTGCAAATCCATGGCGCATATGGGCTTACCAAGTCATATGACGTTGAAAGATACTTTCGAGACGCAAAAATGGCAGAAATATATGAGGGAACCTCGGAGATTCAGCGAATGGTCATCGGGAGTAGCATGCTTCGAAAATATCAGTGATTATATCACTCTCATTTTTCAAAAATTTTAATATAGAGTAATGAATTTTACATCATAATTAGATAATTTGTATTCTTATTGATAAAGTCTCTTGAAAATGAAAATATTTGTATGTGTGAAACAAGTTCCTGCCGTGGAAAAAATTAAAATCGATCCCAAAACCAATTGCCTCATTAGAAAAGGGATTCCCTCGATGATAAATCCCATGGATAAAAATGCAATTGAATTAGCAGTTCAATTAAAGGAAACCCATAACGCAGAGACTATTGGACTCACGATGGGACCGCCACAAGCTGAAGAGGTATTGCGACAAGCATTAGCGATGGGCATTGACGAGGCTTATTTATTAACCGATAGCAAATTCGCTGGGGCGGATACACTTGCGACTTCCTATACCTTATCCTTGGCAATTAAAAAAATCTTGAAGCAAAAGAAAGTTGAGGAGGATTATTTAATTATTTGCGGCAATCAAGCCATTGATGGTGAAACAGGGCAGACAGGACCAGAATTAGCCGAAGAATTAGGAATCCCCCAAATTACCTATGTGGAAAATTTTCAGTTGCAGGGAAAAAAAGCCATAATTGAACGCTCCTTTATCTCAGAAGAAGTAGTAGTGATAGAAACAAAACTACCTTTACTCCTATCGGTAGTACGCGATTTAAATGACCCGAAATATCCTACGATGGCTGGAATTGTTAATGCATATCATAAAGAGATTACCCATTGGAATGCTACCGATCTTTCTGCGGATAAAAAGAAAATAGGATTACCCGGGTCTAGAATAATTGTATGGAATCTATTTAGCCCCGAAAGAAAGGGAGAACTCACTTTGTTAGAAGGGACTCCGGAAAAAATATCTAAAGAACTCTGTGATTATCTACAAAAAGATAAGGTCTTATAGGACTATATATTGATGAAACAAAGTATTCGAGAAATACTTACTTTTTCTCTTTCATTAAATATATAATTCTATATAATTTGAGCAAAATCTGGCTTTTATAATTTAATATCTTATAATGTTTAAGATATTTGTAATTTTGATTCAAACTTATGTATTCAAGATGGAGAAAGTTGAACCTAATTCTTTTTATATGATGATCATCATAATTTTAGTAATAATTTCATAAAAAACTATTGTGGTAAAACACAATTCAAACGTGAAAAGAAATGAAAATCACAAAAAAAACTGCATTCGCTTTAATGACTTCATTGATACTAGTATCTTTGTTCGCCACTTTTCCCGCTTCTTCGGGTGCACAAATTCCTTATCCACTTGCCGCTTCATCTATCCAATCTTCACAAGAGTCTTTAAGCATTAAAGAAGAGTTCACAACTCGATTTGGGCATTATGTTGACGAGCCGTATTGGTCAATTATTTTTGATTTTGCAGGAGAAAAATTAGTCGAAGATTTCAACCCCGGTCCTTATAGTGGGGATGTTATTGGAGGTGAAGGAGAGACTGATAATGATACTCAAACAGATGCGAATTTCTATATGGGATGGAATAATTTACAAAATGTTCATACCTATTATTTTGCTCTACAAAACTATACGTGGAATAGTACAGATCCAATAGCCTATGGTTGTGCTCCATATCAATATTTCTTTCAACATTTTAATATTCCAACAACTAAGACTCATGTATTTACTTTAAATAAGTTTTTAGGTTTATTAGCATACCAAGATAACTTCACTGCGGGGAATCAAACAATACCAGACGAAACAGACGAATTATATATAGGATGGACTCAATTTGGAGAATTCCATAAATTTATTATTAATTATATATTTAATGTGTCTACTACTCCTGTTGATCCCTGGTTTCTTATTGACGAATCTAAGCAAGCTACAGCCACACCAATTGCAATGAATGAAACCTCTCCCGGAATATACGAATTTGGAATTTCATACCAAAATATTTTTGTTCTCTGGCAAAAGCTAGAAGTCGAACAAGGATTAGGGTATGATAGTGTAGAATTGAGCCAAATTGTAAACAATTGTAGCGCATTTGGTATGTTCTCAAGTATTAATTTTACTTTCCAAATTTCAAGCAGAAATGTAGGAGGATATCTTGAAGTAAATACCACTACTGAATATGATATTGGAGAATTAGATGCATTATGGATTATGAATGAAAATGGTACTGATGTAAGTCCATTTGGAGGAGATAATTTTACTGTATCAATCCCCGGAGAAGGAAGTGTAGATATTGGATACTACAATACAAGCAGTTCTATCGCAAGTAGATTGGATGGAAATGAAAGTTTATCAGTTCCTGGGTTTGGACTTGCTGTTATCAATTCAGCAAACATCGCTGTAGTGAAAATGAAAAGCTTTACGCTATTTGGAATTGAATGGTTCCAATATCCGGATACTGAAGCATCTGGACTTGAAAACTTTACCGATCAAGCGGGAAATCCATTAGGAGAAGTCACAACAAATATAACTGAGGCGGGATATAACCAGTCTGGTATCAGAGTGTTTACTATAGATTTTGCTTCAAAACCTAATTATACTCTGAATGGAACGGAAGAATTAGAAGCTCCCTCATTAGTATTGGCAAATGATCAAGTACTTACAGAGAATATTACTGGAATTTTTGATGAAGCTGCATTGCTCTCTACACTCTATTTTATTATAGCAGCAGCGGGTAATCCCATAACTGGTGTTTTTACTGGTATTGAAGTTATCAGACAATTTATGGAAAATAGGTTCTACTATTTGACATGCTTTCCAAAATGGAGCGGGGCAACCATCAATCAAGATCCTACGTTCTCTGTGTTTGTACCTCCCAGCACTCCTGATTTTCCTTTGGAACTTCTTGGCGGAGACGGAGGTGGAGGCTTTCCTGTATGGATACTCCCAATTGTCTTTGGTGTCGGTATTGTGAGTGCTGCGGTAATTGGTATCATAATTTGGAGAAAGAAACGCAAATAATTTAAAAACTAATCTTCTTATTTTTTTTATTTAGATTTTATATCAATTTTTTACTTCATTTTATTATTAGAGATCTTTTTTTGTAATTCATATTATTTCACATTCTTATAATATCTTCTTAGAAATGAGAAAAGTGTTAAGGGAAAACTGAGAGTTTTCTTAGAGTAGGTTTTTTAATTTTTTGTATTTTATTAATCTCTTGATTAGAGTTCCTTTTAATTGAGTTAATTCAATTCCAAAACTAATCTTATAAATTTTATCCCCATTCTTTTTATAAAGAGCTTTATTATAAGGTCTCAAGAAGTCTATTTAATTGAAAATAGATTTCAATCGTGAAATCAAATAAAAAATAAAAAGGAAAGATAATGAAATATTATAAAAAGACAGCATTTGCACTTATAGCGACGGTAATTTTAGTTTCATTTGTATCTACTTTTCCAGCTTCATCAGGTGTCTACATACCATCTCCTATTGCCCCCTCATCCATTAAAAGCTCACAGAATCCAATCGCCGATGCGTTTAAATCTCATTTTGGACATGATCTTACCGAGGAATATTGGTCAATATTGTATGATTTAACGGGGAACCATACCGAAGTCGATTACAATCCGGGCCCCTATAATGGGAGTCGGAGTGAAGGAAATACAGATGATATACCCGAAGTTGATACCAAATTCTTTATTGGATGGAACAATCTTGGAAATATTCAGAGTCTTTATTGTGCAATGGATAATTTTTCGTGGAATGTAAATGACAACAATAATACGCTCTATGGTTGTGCTCCGTATCAATTTTTTCTACAGCACTTCACTTCACCTTTTGCACCCAATAATCATATATTTGTATTAAATAAATTTCTAGGATTACTGGCATATAGAGATAATCTTACCGATGGAATTGAGGATCTTCCAGATGAAAACGACACACTTTACATAGGATGGCCGCAATATTCGGAATATCATAAATTTTTGATTAATGAGCTTCTTAATGCAACAGGAGTTGCTCCATGGTATCTCGTGAATGAATCAAAAGTCGGTGATGCCGTACCTATTCCGATGACTAAAATTTCTCCTGGAGTCTATGAATTTGGAATGTCATATCAAAATATTTTTATCTTGTGGCAAAGTATTTCAGTAGACGAGGGTCTAAATAATGAAACGACTAATATTGATATTTTAAGCAATTGTTCAGCGTTTTCACTCTTATCATACATTAATTTTACATTTAGAATTTCAATTACTAATACATTACTCGGCACCCAAGTAGTTACTACCACAGAATATGATATAGGAACCCTCGATTCTCTTTATGTAATTGGAGATAATGGGACTATTGCGAACAATTTTGAGGGAACCAGCTTTAATATTACTATTCCACTTGCACTTGATGTAGATATTGGTCATTATAACACGACTTCTGCTATTGGAAAGAGATTGGATGGAAATAAAACATTAAATGTACCTGGCTTTGGATTATCGGTTATTAATTCAGCTCACGTAGCAGTCATAAGGCTAATTGAGATCGGCAACTTTCAAATACCATCCATAGTTGATCTGACTAATTTTACAGATGAGATCGGTAACAAACTGGGCAATGCTACGCAAAATATCTCCCGAGCGGGGATTAGTCATGGAAGTGGATCATATACCATTGATTTTGCCTCTAAACCCACATATACATGGGATAATGGCACTCATAGTGCAACGTATGATGCTCCAACAAGAGTATTAAGAAATACCTTATTTGAGCTCAATACCACTACATTTTTAGACTTAGCAGCAATCAATGTAATTGCTATGTTGATATTGAGGGCGCAAGGAACCGGCTGGCAAGGCTGGCTGGCAGCATTAACAATAATTGGACAATTATACAGCAATCAATTTCTATACATTACCAGCTTTCCAAAATGGTCTGGAGCGCAAATTACTCAAGATCCGACATTCTCGGTATTTGTTCCCAATATAATCCCCCCCTTACCTTCGCAAGAAGAAGGTGGACTGCCATGGGGAATCATTCTACCGGTGATTTTTATTATAGGAATATGTAGTGCGGTAGCCATAGGTGCCATCATTTGGAAAAGGAAACGCAAATAAATTTTAACTATTTATTATTTTTTTCTAACATATTTTATCCTTGTTCTATCATTTCTTATCTTTTTTCTATCATTTTTCTATTTGTTTATATGTAAAGATCTTTTTTTATTCTTAATCTCTCTTTCATATTCCATTTAAATATTGATATAAAGAAATTTTTAGCAAGAATATAGTTCGCTAATCCTTGACCTTATTATGTGTAATTATGCAATTCAGATTTATAAGAGAACAAAAGGTAATTTTTATTTTTTCTCTCACTTTACATAACTTAACATAATTTTTATCTGATTCATCATTTAGGAAAAATTAAGTGTTTTTAAAAACAATTTAAAAAATACAATTAACATACCTTTAGTTTAATAGAATTGTAAGGAGAGTTATGAGAAGTATTCGTATTTAAAAGAATCGTTTATGTTTTACACCTCAAATTCTCAAATAAAATTGTAAAGATAAAAAATTTTGCATCAAGAATAACAATACTATGATAATTTAATGTAAAATGAAAGGTGAGAAATAGTCATGAGTCAAAATCAAGGAGTTATGGTTGTAGGAGAGCATTTTAAAAACGAAATTCAAGATGTGGTCTATGAATTATTAGGAAAGGGTAGAAAATTGGCGGACACCTTAAATGTGAACTTATCGATAGTATTCCTCGGTTCCGATTTAGATAAAAAATTGGAAGATTTGGGAAGCTATGGTGTTGATGAAGTGATTTATGTAAAATCTCCTGTATTCAGAGATTATTATTCGGATTTGTATGTGGATACGCTAATAGATACCATTCAAGAAAGAAAACCAGAAATTTTATTAATTGCTGCGACCCCCACGGGGCGGGATTTTGCTCCTCGCATCTCAAAACGATTAAATGTTGGGCTCACCGCTGATTGTACGCAATTGGAAATAGAAGAGGGTAGCAGGACGTTATTGCAAACATGTCCCACATACGGGGGCAATCTTATGGCAACCATGAAAGCAATCGATAGCTATCCTCAAATGAGTACTGTGGCATGTGGTATTTTTGAGCCCGTAAGAATCCCAAATAAGAAAGCAGAGATTATCATCATAAAAAAAGATATTAAAAAAGAAGATTCAGTATCCAAAATTTTAAAATCAATTGAAAAGGAAAAACAGACCGTCAATTTATCTGAGGCCGAAGTTGTCGTAGCGGGAGGAAGAGGGCTTGGCAGTAAAGAAAACTTTAAGATGATTGAGGAGCTTGCTGAAGTACTTAATGGCGAAATTGCGGGCTCCAGAGTTCCAGTAGAATTAGGATGGATGGAAAAAGAGCGTCAAATAGGACAAACTGGTGCTATTGTCTCACCAAAATTATACATTGCATGCGGTATTTCTGGAGCTATTCAACATTTAGTCGGAATGGAAAACTCAGATGTTATTGTTGCCATCAACAAGGACCCAAACGCATCAATATTTGAGGTCGCTCATTATGGGATCGTGGGAGATGTAAATAAAATTATTCCCGAGTTAATTAAAGAACTTAAAAAACGAAATGAATAAAAAGCTATTATTGAATGTCTATTTTACTTATTACTATTAATTTTATTCTCCTAATGTTGAATATATAAAATATAATCTCGGATTTCTTTAATTGATATGAAAAATATATTTGAAGGAAATATAAGAAAAAATATAGGAATGTAACTGAAATAATTGATACTAATCCTTATAGTTGTTTTGGAAAACCACATATTAAAGCTACGAGGATAACTGTAAGTTTCATTTTAGAATTAGTTTCATCTGGGTAGATTATAGATGAAATATTAGAAAGAAATTATCATCTTTCTCGGGGATAAATCATAGTGTCCTTAATTTATGCAAAAAAGTTGTTGATATTCATAAAGAGAAAATTGAAGCTTCCGATGATCTAAAAATTCTTTTGTAACGAAAGTGTCACCAGAAAATTAGAAAATACCATAAAAAGATATAATTATTACATCAACTCGATTAGAAATCAAAAACCTTTTGGAATAAAAAATGGCGCTCCTATTGAATACATAAATTTATAAGACTTTACGCTAATGATCATTGATAAATATTTCCTTGAAAAGTAATTCTCTTTGAAAAGAGGGATAAGAATTACGCATGTGCATCCAAATCGTGAAGAGATTTTAATCCCTACATTGGAATACTTTCTTGAACTTCTAAAAGAAGAGAAAATAAAGATTGTTTATGAAAAGATTTTATTGAATAATGCCCTTATCAACAAGTTCAATTAAACTGAAAAAAATAGAGAAAAGATTTTTATAAATTAATAGAATAAGGGAAAAAAATAATTATAGTATTTTTTAGCAGATTTTAGATGCATTCCCACGCTATACTTTATCTAATCTTCCGCCATTTATTCCGATGATTTCGCCGTTCATGAACCATGAATCAGTAGAGCAGAGGAAAAGGATTACTTGAGATACATACTTTGGTTCTCCAATTCCCAAGGGAATTCTTCCCGAATAATATTTTCGCCATTTTCCATCATCTTTTGAGAGAAGTTCTCCCAAAATTGGGGTTTCAATTAATGTAGGCATAATTGCGTGTGTTTTAATATTATATCGAATTAATTCTAAGCCCGCTGTTTTGACCATTCCCAACATACCGGACTTAGCTGCAGAATAATTCAATTGTCCAATATTTCCTTCTGCTGCTTGACTGGAAATGGTAATTACCCGTCTATCTGGATACTCAGCAATTTCATCTTTGGGATTTTCTTTACAGATATCAATCCATCTTTGTACGCATGCCTGTAATACAAAGAAAAAACCTCTCAAGTGCGTATTGATTACATCATTCCATCGTTCTTCAGATAATTTATGAATCATTCCGTCTTTCAAGATCCCTGCCGAATGAATCAGATAATCAACGGGACCATAAGTATCAAACGCCTTTTGTACACCATTTTGTACCGACTCATTTTCTCTTACATCACCTTCAATAAATAAGACCTCTCCTTGGGCGTCTTTAATTTCTTGTTCTACCCTTTTTCCATTTTCAGCGTCAAAATCAAAAAGCACTACCTTAGCTCCTTCCGCCGCGAAATCTTTTGCAGTCTTTTCGCCCAATCCGGAGGCACCTCCAGTAATAAAAGCCACTTTGTCAGTAAATCGTTCCATTTTTATCCACCTTAAATTGATTATTATACAATTTTATAAATCTTAGAAGTTTAATTAATTTTAATTATCTTGTAAAAGGACTGATTGCGTATTTAATCTCACTTAGAGAGGGATTATTTGCAATTTGGGGTTTAGAGTTAGAGGGCTTATTGCAGCAAAAATTGAGCTGAAATAGTGGAAAAAAAAAGGAGTAAAACAAAAAAGGTAAAAAAAGTAAAGGAATGTTTGGAAATGAATAATTGAAAGCTCATAATAAATATAGTGGAGGAATAAATATAATGGCTTAATAATTTTTCCAATCCATTCCGATACTGGTAAAAAAAATTTTTTTACTCTATAATATAATATGACTTTACTCAAATTTAAATGTTTCTATGAATTTCAGAAGCGCTTGATTTGGTTTTTTCTTGAATAGTATTGCTATGATATAGTAATGTAAGAAATATTATTAGATTTCTAAATTACTTCCTACACATAAAGATATGTATTAAATGAGTCCATAATTTTAGTAAAAAATTACAAACTATCTTCAATGTCTGTGGAAAAAAATGAATTTTTTTAGAGAGCGACGATAGAAAAAATAATTTGGTAAAAATTTATTAAGAGATAGATAAGAGAAAAAATAGTTATGATAAAAATTCCTTATGAAAAAAGTTAGTGATAAAAAAGAACTAAGAAGCTTTTTGTCGCCATGTGATACAGATGATACAAAATATTAAATAGAAGTCAAAAATGTTGTTCTAAGTATGATGAGATAACTTGATAGAGACTTTCAATTGTTATCTTCCCTCTATTTGTATTGGCTTCCTTAAAATTGAAAATGCAAAAGGGGCAAAGCGTAAATAAAGTCTTTGTACCCATTAATTCAGCTTCTTTTATTCTTTTCTCACCTATTTTTCGCGCCAGCTCGGGATTAATAATCCTCATACCTCCATCAGCACCGCAGCATAATCCTTTTTCTTTAAAATAAGTAAATTCTTTTAATGTATACCCAAGAATGTCTAAGATTTTTCTAGGCGGCTTTATTATACCAAAAGGTCTTGTTAAATGACATGAATCATGAAATGCTATGATATTCTCTGAACTATTATGCTTTTTTTCTTGTAATTTTCCATTAGTTTGAAATGCTTCTAATTTTTTGGCTATGATTTCAATGATATGATAAAACTTTTGGGAGTCGGGATAGTGCTTTTTAAAGAATATATAACATCCAGCGCATGCGCAAATTATTTTATCAAATTTCTCAAATTCTGCCAGATTTTTATCAATTACTTCTTGAGCAGAATCATGATCTCCCGTGTTATAGATGAAATATCCGCAGCAATATTCATTAGGAAGAAGGCAATAATCTATTTCTAATTTCTTCATGATATTAAGAATTTCATTGCGCATTGAATGTAAGCGATAGCCCAACATGCAGCCTAAATGAAGTAAAGTTTTAGAATCGTCAGAAGAATTGAAAATCTTTCCCTTTATTGACTTATTTGGTATTTTGTTGAGGCGGGAATCTGAATTATTAAATGGATTACCCATCGTTAAAATATTAGTAATGAGCTGAGATTGTTTTTGATTGCGAGCACCATAAATGGAAAATATTTGGTTGCGTGCCCAATCAAATAAGTCAATTAATGGTAAATTTTGAGGGCAGTGTTCTTGACATGCCTCACATTTTGTACAATAAAAGACGGTATTAATATGCTCTTGACTGAGTTTCTGATCATTTATGAGCAATTTTATAGCTTCAAGTTTTTCTAAAGCACTATAATTTTTAAAATATAAGTGAATTGAACAAAAAGAGGTGCATTCTTTACATGCTATACATTGTTCCAAAGTAAGAAGAATTTGTTCCTTTTTCATCATATAATCAGATGATCTATTAAAAAAAATATTTGTGATGGGTTTTAATAATCATTATCCTCATAGATACATTAGTATATTCTTGAGAAAATACGTAAAAAAAGTAATAAAAAATGTTAAATGTAAGAGAGCTAATTTGGAGTTTATTGCTCTTCTTTATTCATGATTTTTTCTCGGAATTTACTCCATGATTTATTTATCGCAGCATCGAGAGCTTTCTTTGCAAGTTTGCGAGTCAATTTATTATTCGGAAGCATTGGTTTCAGTTCTTGCCAAGCTTCCTTTCTAATTTTAGTTAATAAATATTTTTCAGTAGAAGCGACAGCCGATCCTTTTGTTGCTTGACCATTTTGATTGGCCATCTTTCTCATTGTTTTCTCGACAACATTAGTAATCTTCACGAGGAGTGATGGATCTAACCCTGTTGCATCGCCTATTGCCTTTGCAGCACTATTTTTCATTTTATTTAAAAAGCCCATTTTCTCTTTCTCATCCTTAATTTATATGTGTTTAAAATTTGTTTATTAACATATTCTGGTAAAAATGTGAACCAAAAAAATTATGAATAATTATAAGATAGAAATTTATATATTTAAAAATATCTAAATAAACTTGCCTTTCTATATCTAGTGAATTGATAAGTTCTGCTTGTATTAAAATAAAGAAAAGAGTTGGGATTTAATAATATCAAAAGAATAATTAATATGATTAGGTATCTTCTTTGAGATGAATTGCTCCATTGGGACATACATCTATGCATACCTTACATCCTGTACATTGTAATTGAAGCACCGAAACCTTTTTATTTTTCATCGTAATAGCGGGGCAGCCAAAGTTAGAAATGCAAATCATACAATTTGAGCATTTTTCTTCATCAATCTCCACAGGGATTACCTTCTTATCGCGATGGATTCTTTTCTCAAGGAGAGAACAGATGTGGCGAGAAATGATCACAGATGGCCCCTCAATATTAATTGCTTGTTCTATTGCGTTTGTAGTTTCTTTCAATTTGTTTGAGTCCACAATCCACAAATGATCCTCTTGAATACCGGTACCTCTTACGATCTGTTCTAACGGAACCTTGGTTCCAGGTTCACCCGTGATCTTTTGTCCCGTACCGGGATGCGGCTGAAAGCCAGTCATAGCAGTGGCAGAATTATCTAAAATAACCACAATAATATTATTTTGGTTATATACAGCATTGATTAACCCAGGAACGCCTGTGTGAAAAAAAGTAGAATCTCCAATAAGGGCAAATACCGGACCATTATGTAATTTTGCAATTCCATTAGCCATTCCAATACTCCCCCCCATGCAAATGCAAGTATCAATAGCCTCTATTGGCTTATAGAAACCAAGTGTATAGCATCCTATATCTGAGGAATAGCAAGGCTCAACCATTTCATCAGGTATAATTGAGGCATTCCTGTATTTCTGCTCAATTAATTTAAGAGCGTAAAAGGTATGGCGATGAGAACATCCCGCACAGAGAACAGGGGGGCGTGGAGAGGCTTTATGAAGGTCGTGAGTATCTACAGGTAAATTAATAAATGGATTAGGAATGTCTAAAAATCCCGTTAATCCCTTAATTACCTTACTAAGGTTTAATTCTCCATTTCTTGGGAAAAATTTCTTACCTTCAATTTCAATAGGTATATTATGTTCGAAGGCGAGTTTTTTTGCGAAATCTTCCAAGAAAGGATCTAATTCTTCTACAATTACTATCCTTTCCGAATGTTCGAACAGTTTAAGCATTAAATCTTCCGGTTGGGGAAATACCATTCCTAATTTCAATGTAGAAACATTATTGGTGAGATCAAGCTTTAATAGCGCATCATTCACATAAGAATAAGGGATGCCCGACGATATAATTCCTATTTTTGCTCCGTCGTGGATATTCAATATAGTATACGGAAATGAATTTGAAACTTCCCGTAATTTCTCATAGCGTTCTAGTTGGGTCACTCTCTGTATGCGTGCATTTGAAGGGAGGAAAGTCCATCGAGATCGATCTTCATCGAAGTTATAGTCTTTTTGCTCAGCTTTCTTAATACTTCCTAAGGTTAAATCTCCTCTGGCATGATTCAACCGAGTAGTCGTTCTCATCATAACAAGGGTTTTAAACTCCTCGGAAAAATCGAAAGCATATTTAATAATATCTTTTGCTTCTTGAACATTTATTGCTTCAAATACCGGACAGAGCGCATGAAGCCCATATAATCGATTATCTTGTTCATTTTGACTGGAATAACAGTTAGGATCATCGGCAGAAAGGAGAACAAAGCCTCCATGAGCACCCGCATAGGAAGCAGTCATAAAAGCATCAGCAGCTACATTTACTCCTACATGCTTCATACAAGCAAAGGCTCGAGCACCGCACATTGAAGCCCCTAAAGATACTTGAAAACCAACAGCTTCATTTGTGCTCCATTCTATATTAAAATCGGGATAGAAGTGATAAATTTCTGCCAGAGTCTCCATAATCTCAGAGGAAGGGGTTCCTGGATAGCCTGCTGCAACTTGGATTCCCGCTTCAAATACACCTCTAGCTAATGCTTCATTTCCTAACACAACTCCTTTGCTCTTTGGTTTGTCGAGCGCATAAAATGGTTTATTCATATACTCTACTCTCCATTATACTTAATATATTCAAAATGTTCTTCTTAATACATAAATTAAATGCAATTGAATCGATTCTAATTGAATCAAATCCAATTGAATCGAATGCAATTCGAAAAATTCAAAAGTGGATCATTATAAATTTTGTCGAAAATTAACCCCTTCTTGAAAACCCCTTTCGAAGGCTCTCATATTAACGTCAATAGCTTTTTTTGGTACAAATTGCTTTACTGTTTCTTTCAAAACATTCTCACTAAGCGGAATTCTATTCATACCCGCGAGAGTTCCTATTAACACTACATTTGCAGCTAGTATATTTCCTGCATTGATTGCAATTTCATTTGCATCTAAAATTAAAACATCTTGTGCAACAGATTGAATATCTTTTGTAATAGCAGAAATCTCTGGATATTCAAATTCATTGTATGCCTCTATAGCATCAAATGGACATACTTTATCAATAATACACTGGCTGCAGCCAGTACACGATTGTAATACCCTTGTATAACCATTGATTACCCTTCGCGTGGGGCCTTTAATTAAGGTATAGGAATTCTTATAGCGAGATTCTAAGAACACTTCATTGGGAACACAATGCGCAAGGCAATTTCCACACCCCACACATTTATTCATATCAATGTTAAGAGTCTGATAGGTAAGTACTGAAGGGGGAATTACCGAATTTGTAGATGCAATAATTAGGGTATCTTTATTAACAAAATTAAGATTTCGTAAGGCCTCCGAAATTTCGAAGGCAAGGAGTACATCCAGATCTCCTTCAATCATAAATGGATTTTCTAAGGTCTTGCCGAATCTCAGATAAGAAGACACAGAGCCTCCTCTCTGACTCATACCATGAGTTTCTGCTGTTCTCACCTTAAAACCCTCTTGTAAAGCAGCCCATCCAAGAATCATAGAGGCACGGATAACTCCTGTTCCCCCAATCCCTACGCAAAGCGCATTGTAATTATCTTTTTCTTCTATATGATTACCTTTTTTGATATTTCCGTGATTTTTAGTATCTAAAGCCATAGAGATCCAATATTAAGGGGCAAATCTAATTATAAGATTAAATTAAACTTGCTTATTAATTTTAGTCACTTTCAATTTATAACCTTTATAGTTATTTGTAGACACAATTTTCCGTAAAAATATGAGTTACATGAGCAATTGGCTATATTCATAAGGGGGAGTATAAAGAGGAAATAATTTTGATAATGCATCTGCTTTAAAGAGCACATTCCTTTTATATTTTTAATAAGAACTCTTTAGAAGTTAACTTTTTATTTTTTGTTAAAATATGAATTTGTTTTTTTATATGTTTTTTTGCCTCTTGTTTTTCCTTAGGAGACATGAGACTACCTCCCGTAAAGGAGTTGAGGTATATGTTTTTAATCTTTTTCAATGTCAATTACCCACCACTAACGTTGTGGGCTTGTAACTAGAACTCTTCCTAACGATTCTATGGAATCGGTCATCGGAGATACTGCTACATTAGGGATACTTCTTATTCCCTTTTTAGGACGATTGACAGACGCCCTCCCGAATACAGCCTTGCCGTACTCGGATAAGTTTCTGGATGCGTTGAGATCCGCATTGAGTTCGAAAGCGCATTGGTGACATCTAAAAACGGATTGATTCTTGCGATTCTTCTTGGAAATATGTCCACATTGCCAACATCGCAGGGATGTATACTTTGGATTGACGAATAATATGGTCTTTCCCTGTTTTTCTGCCCGTTCGATGATAAATTGTTCGAGTTGATAATATGCCCAATTTCC
>SHMU01000002.1 GCA_008080765.1 Promethearchaeota archaeon
GAATCATACACCACACAGACCTGTGCGAAATGCGGGAAAAGAGTAAAGCGTTCATTGTCCGAGCGTACTATTACTTGTGAATGCGGTCATAAGATGGATAGGGACTTAAATTCCGCCGTGAATATCATGGTAAAGTTCTTGACATCCGATGACTTATCGCATCAACCCTCCTTGAAGGACGAATCCTTTCTACGCACGTGGAAGGGGTTTACCGCGACAAACAGCCCTAAGATATGCCCGCCAGCTAATGCTTAGTGGACTCGTGGGAATCCCCGTCCTTTAGGGCGGGGAGGCTTCAACCTTAAGACTGCCAAATATATGATTAAAAAAGCGATTCAACATAATTTGGTTCCTATTATAGGTATAAGTCCAATTTCTTTAGACAACCAGAGAAAAGAATTGGATATTCCCTTAGAAATTCGAACTAAATTAGGTAAAAGATGTAGTTTTAAAGACAGCAATATTAAGAATGTGTTTAAAACAATCGCATTGGATATTGCACACTTTAAAGTCCCTTATCTTTGTTTAGCAACAGAGATTAATTTCTTAGCCTTAGGAAATTTGAAAGAATTTCTTCGCTTTGTAAAATTGTATAAAAATATCTATAAAGAAGTTAAAAAGATCTCTCAAAAAACCAGAATATTTGTTTCATTTCAGTGGGATGTACAATACTTAATTGATACAAAAGAGCTTGAAAAAGTAAAGGAACACTCCAAGATATTTGAGATTTTTAAACCTCAATTAGATTTTATTGCATTAACAAGTTATCCAATAAATTTCTTTAGAAATCCAATCGATATTCCTAGGGATTACTATATTTCAATTGATAAACATATAGATCATTCTGATAAGGTTTTATTCTTGGAGATTGGCTGTCCCACTCGTGGTCTTGGAAGTGAAGAATCACAAGTTGCATTTGTCAAGCGATTACCAATTTTACTAAGAAATCTCAATCTTATTGGAATTGATTGGGCATTATTACATGATGTAAATATTCCTGAATTTGACGAAGATTTGAGAAGTCTAGGGCTTTTTACGGATGATGGTAAAGAAAAATTAGGATTTGAATCCTTTAACAATTTAAAAAAATATGATCATTCTTATTAATTAAGTCTATTGTTATATGTATAATAGATAATAGGTTAACCATTAAAGAAGATATAGTAGAAATAGAAAATGAAAGATAAAGATTGGATAGAAAAAGGATTTTTAGAAGATGGATTACCATATGTTCGAATTGGTAATAAACCAAAGATCTTATTGAATATTGAAGCATTATCATTCAAACACGAACCCCCTTCCGGTTTTGAATTAGGACAATTTAAAAAAGCAGCAAAAAAGTTTACCTCAGAATATACCGTATATCTCGTGGGACGCAAGCCAAACTTGCCAGAAAATTACTTAATGGATAAAATGGCAAATGATTATGCGCAAATGATTCGGCGTGAATTCAAAGGTCCTGTGGATGTGATGGGAGTTTCAACTGGAGGGCAAATTGCTCATTATCTCGCAGCCGATCATCCCGATACAGTTAAAAAACTCGTGTTAATTTCTACAGCATACAGATTATCTAAAGAAGGAGTGGAAATTGAACGAAGAGCTGCAGAATTTTTTAAACAAGAAAAGTATGGAAAATCCCTTGCAACCATCACAGAACTTATCTTTCGGAAGAAATTTTGGAGAAAAATCACCTCCTTTTTCATTCGACTCTTTTTCAGAAGGATGTTAGGGGAAATAAAATACCCTAATGATTTTCTCGTTGAAATCCAAGCAGATAGGGAGATGAATTTTCTCAATAGGTTGCATGAAATCAAAGCTCCCACGTTAATATTGAGTGGAGAAGATGATATTGGGTATACAGCTGAGGATGTAAGAATTACCGCTGACTGTATCCCTAATTCAGAATTAATTCTTTATGAAGGGTATGGACATAATTTATTCAATGCAAATCGCAAAAAAGTGCTAAAAGAGATATGGAAATTCTTGCAAAAAGAATAATCTAAAATTTAATTTATCAGGATAATTAGTATTTATTCTACTTTTTTATTTATAGTTTTTAAAGTAAAGATTAGGTGGTTCATTAAATTTTCTTAATCTTTTTCAAAAAAATAACATTTATATTCTAGGCGGGACTAAATGAAAATAAATCTCTTACATAAAAAAGTATTGAAAAATGAAAATATTAATTTATGGAGCTGGATTTATTGGATCTATATTTGGTTATTTTCTAAAAACGGGTGGAAATGAGATAAATATCTTAGCAAGGGGCAAACGCATAGAAGAATTAAAAGGAAATGGTATTATTATCTATGATGAAATTTATAAAAAAGAATATCAAACTGAGATTGAGGTGGTAGACCAGCTTTCTCCAGAAGAATATTATGATGTAGTTCTCATTATTATGCCGCGCCATCAAACATCCACTATTTTACCAATTTTGGCTAAAAACACCAAGATTCCAACATATGTATTTATTGGAAATAATGTGAGCGGTAGCAATGAATATGAACAAGTATTAGGAAAGGATCGAATCTTATTAGGATTTGAAGAGCCGGGTGGATATAGAGATAATGGAAAGGTAATTGCTGCATTATGGTAACAATTCTATTCTCTATTTAGGAGAAATTGATAATAAACTCTCAAAAAGAGTGCAAGACATAAAGACTATTTTTGAAAGATCTGAAATTAGAGTGAAATTACCGCAAAGCATAGATGCATCGTTGAAGTCTCATGCAGCCTTGATTACAGCACTTGCCCTGGGTTCAAAAGCTGCAAGGAGGATAAATTCTGACTTTAGTAGTGAGGACCAGCTTCTTGAAAAATCTGTGATTTCATTTCGTGAAAATTTGAAAGCATTAAAGAAGCTTACTATCACAATCCTTCCCTCAAAGTTCAAATATCTGCAATATATTCCTAAAAACTTGATTATAGGAAAGATTAAAAAACTTATCAACTCTGATTTCGGACGAATTGCACTATCGGGACATGCAAATTATGCCCAAGAAGAGATGAAACGATTAGTTGATGATTTCAATGATCTACCCAAAACCGTTAACTCTTCCAGAACGGTCAAACGTCAATTATATTCCCTCTGCTATAAATAGATCTTAGATATCTCGTTTTATACTTGCAAATTCAAAATAATAATCTATGAGCTACCATTACTACTAGTATGGTAATTTCAAAAGGATCTATTTTTCAGATTAACGATCAATTCGACCTCCATATTGCAACCGAGCATAAGAAAGAATTTAAAGAAATTTTAGAATTTAATTGCGGAATTCATGAAGAGTCTGTAGGGGAATATTTAACTCAAATCTATTATCATCATCCAAAAGGGGACGATATCTTTTGGTTGTATATTAAAGATGTAAATTCCGATCAAATCGTTTCAAGCCTAGCTCTTTTACCTTTAGAATGGAGGATGGACTCTCTTCAAATTCCTGTCTGTGAAATGGGTTTTGTAGGGACTGCCGAGCCTTATCGAAAAAGAGGGTTAATGAAAGAGTTAAATAGTGTCTATGAACAGATTATGGCAGAACAAGGATATTTACTCTCTGCAATTCGGGGTATTCCCTATTTCTATCGAACATTGGGTTATGAATTTTCATTTCCATTGGATGATCGATTCCTTTTACCCAAAGCAAAGATTCCTATTGAAAAATCCGATTCTATTCTTATTAAAAATGCCACTTTAAAAGATTTAGAATATATTAGGGGAGAGTATGAAAATTATCACCAAAATGTCTTATTTTGGAATTCATTTTGGAAAGAATCATTTGCATTCAAATATTTGAGTCCTGAAATATCCGATTTTAAGGGAAAGACCTACATTATTCAAGAGGATGGAAAAAAAGTTGCCTTTTTTACTTTAGGAATGTCCTATGATTGGAAAGGGTATAAAATTAGGAACTCTACGTTAGCAAGAGATCATGCTGTTAAACTGCTTCAATTTTTAAAGAATTTCCAAGATGATGAAAAAACTGAAATAGATTTTGATCTTCACCCTAATTCAGTTCTTTCCAATCTAATACTAGAATTAGGTGGATATCAGTATATGAATTACGGTTGGCAAGTTAAAATTCCCGACGTCGCACGTTTTCTTTGTAGAATTAAAGAATTATTAGAAAACAGAATAAAAAATTCGGAATTTCAAAACTTATCCAAGACCATTAGTCTTAGCAATTACCATCAAACCTTCAAAATTCATTTTGAGGAAGGAAAAATTACGGAGATACAGACTGTCAAGGAATTTCCTGGAGAATTAGTATGTGATGTCCAGATCCCTGGAACTTTTCTTTATAAATTACTCTTAGGAGACAAGAGCTTTGAAGAAATTAATTACATTATAAAGGATGCCATGATTGAATATTCCTCCAGAAACTTGATTTCTATTTTGTTTCCTAAAAGAGCCTCCTTTCCCGAAACCTATTATTAATCAAATATTACGTATTCCGCTGATGAACGAGGATGAATGCAATTGAAGAATCTCAAAATCTAAAAAACTTGATATTACTTAAAAATTAAGAATGGATCAAGCTTCTTTAGAAATCAATTCAATTAATAATCCAAAATCTAATCAATAAGTTATAATTGTAACTTTTTTTTAAAAGCATTTCATATTAACAATAAAATATGTTGAAAAAATTTAGTATTCAATTTAGGAGGCGGAAAGTATGGAAAATATAACATTAGACGGGTCTCTTATGGACGAATTAGGTCCCGAAGAAGTCATTATTATTCGAGATCCTGCGATTGATTTACGGGGTTTTCTTGTAATTGATAATTCAAGATATGGAATTCCAATGGGCAGTATTCGAATAGCGCCCGACTTAGTTTTGAATGAGATTATTCGGCTCGCGAGATCGATGTCCTTAAAAGCTGCAAGTTTTAAAATACCCTTAGGGGGAGCATCCGCAGGATTAATATTTGATCCTAAAAGCGAAAAGAAAAGTCTTTACATAGGAAGCTTTGGAGAAGAACTCAAACCAATGATAAAACAAGATATTTTTTATCCGGAACCGGGATTAGGAAGTACTGATAAAGATATAGAGCACATTTTTAAATTATCTGGAAGGCCGGAATTAATTCCACGGAAGATTGGGATTTTTAAGTATGATATTCCTCTTAAAAAAACATATATTGGAGTAAGTGTCTCTTATTGTATTAAAACTATATGTTCTAAGTTAAAAAATATTAAGGGATATGAGAGCTTTGGTGAATGGAATAAGCCTATAAAAGTACTTTTGGAAGGGTTTGGAAGAGCAGGTAGAGAAATTGCCCGGCATTTGAAGCAATTTGGATATCAACTTCTAGGCATTTCTACTTTAGGAGGTGCTATTTTTGATGAAGATGGCTTGAATATTGATCAATTATTAGAATTGAAGAAAAAATATGGAGATGGTTTGGTAAATCACTATGAAAGTAAGAATCTGGTCTCTCTTTCTCGAGAAAAATTGTTTGAACTGTCGTCTGATTATTCTGTCGATTTTCTAATTCCAGGCGCTCGACCAAACGTGATCAACAAAGATAATATTGATAAGATTAAACCCAAAGCCATTGTGTCTGCTTCTCGCATTCCCTATGAAGTGGGGATTACCAAAGAATTAAATGAAGCAGAAATTCTAGCTTTCCCCGATTTTATATCAAGTTCGGGTGATATCTTAGCTTTTTCAACGAGGAAGAAAACTAAAACCGATAGTGTCAACATTGAAGAACATATACAATCGCAAATCTCTGAAATTACCTTAGATATTTTACAAGAAGCCTCACAAAATAATATTTCTCCTTATGAATTTGCACAAAATAGGGCCGAAAAAGAATTAAAAAAAAAGCTTGAACGAAGAATCGAGCATAGGAAGAAATTAAAAGATCTTTTAGAGTGAAGATAATCATTACAACAAGGAAGCATATTATCAATCTTTAAATCCTAATGCTTTTTCTATTTGGGATTTATACATCTCCGGTTATATCTTATCGGCATCCATATCTACATCTACAACTATATCTATATCTCCCGACACCATAACTATTATTTAAGAACAAACTAAAAAACTAAAAGATTATCTTAAACTATAAACATTCGAAATTAAAACTAATCATTAAGATGACATTTAAAGAAGAATATATAGACCATGTAAAAAATCCTCGTAATGTAGGAAAATTGGAAGATGCCACCATAATTTTTGAAAGTATTTATACACCTGCAGGGGATAAAATCAAACTTTATTTGAAAATCACTGAAAATGTATTAGATGATATTAGCTTTGAAACATTTGGATGTGCAACTTTAATTGTAAGTGCTTCTATTATGACGACTCATGTTAAAGGAATGTCGCTATCGGAAGCATTAAACTATTCATTCGATAATATGGCTCATGTATTTTCCGAGATACCAAGATATAAACTTTATAATGCCAAATTTCCAATATACACTCTCCATCGGGCTATAAATGCGTATTTAAGATCTCGTCCATCTCATTAGAATGATTTGATGAATTTGAGGAATTAGATGAAGATAGAAATCTCTTGTAAGAAAAATTATGGAAAAAATAGCATTAGCAAAGAATTGAAGAGATGCTTGTTAAATTTATACATCTAAAGCTAAGTCACTTTATCTCATATTTAGGCTAAGTAAAGAGACTAATTAGAAACCAATGAGGTCCTGAGTGACAAAATAATCGCTATCCTATTTTTTAACATTACTCATAACAATACTTCAATTTCCAAGAGAATAATGAGCAAATCATTTACATTACAACCTGTATAACCGGTATACAATTCTGTACCAATTTGCTTAAAGAAAGAGTTGGAATTATTATTTCTAAGGTATTCATCGGGATCTATATTCAACTTCCTCATTTTTGCTAACACAAAATTATCGACTAATGCACCCATGGCACTGCTATTGCCCTCTATACCATCTAAATTAGCCCCAATGATTAAGAAAGTAAAGTCATAAGGATTTCTTGAAATGGTCTCCAAAAAACTAAGAAGCATTTCTTGATTTCGCCCCCCAATTCCCTTTCCTTGAATAGTGACTGTTAACTCTCCAGAGCCGATAAGTGCCAGCTTACCAATATTTTTCTTTTTCATCTCAATTACATGCTCACGAATATCACTATATAATTCCCTTCCATAATCTCTTGCTTCTCCTGTAATTTCATCGGAATAATATTGTGTGTGAAATCCTTTACTTTTTAAATATAAGTCAACTTTTTTTTCCGCATTTTTTATACTCCCAATTAGATAATTATGTACTTTAGAAAAACATGGATTATCCTTATCTGGATTTTCTAAGCTTTTATTAGCTTTTCCTTCATTCAACTTAAGTTTTACAGACTCCGGAATGCTTTCCCAGAGATTGTAATTTTTAAATATTTCAATTGCATCGTGAAAACGTGTTGTATCGGGAACTGTGGGACCAGATGCAATAACATCCAACGGATCTCCAATAACATCTGATATTATTAAGGTGAGTAATGTAGCTTTACTAGTTTCATACACAATTTTGGCCAGATTCCCTCCCTTGATCCTTGAAAGATGTTTTCTGATTGCATTGAATTCCTGAATAGTTGCTCCAGATTCTAAAAGAAGTGAATTTACTATTTGTAAGTCTTCGAGAGTAATTGAAGCTTTTGGATATGGTAATAATGCTGACCCTCCTCCCGATATTAAGCAGATAATCAAATCCGTGCTTTTTGAGGTCTCTATAATCTCAACCATTTTTTTAACTCCATATACTCCAATCTCATTTGGAACTGGATGAGACGCAAAATTCAGTTGGATCTTACTATCATTTTTCTGTCCATTTACTTTCAATCCCTCAGGTATATTAATAAATCCCTGACTGATATTATACCCACTTTCTTGCAGTATAAGCTCCAATGTAAACGCCATCTCTGCTGTAGCTTTTCCTCCCCCAATTACATAAATATGATCGAAGTCATCTAAATGAAATATATCTTCTTGAATAAATAAGCTCTGATCATTGACTTTCACAGACTCATATATTAATCTCTGGGGTTTCACCGCATCCACCGCTTTTTGGAGACATTCCAACCCAATTTCTCGGAATGTTCTTATAAATTCTGGGAGAGAGTCAAACAGGATATTAGATATGTTCTTGAAAATCATGATTATGATTCTGAAAAATAAATCAAAATTAATATTTATTGCATAATTTTCAACCATATAAATTATTTATAGATAATAACATTAAATTCAAGATTGATGAAATATGAGCGATGAAGTATATGATTTAACGATTATTGGCGCTGGACCCGGAGGATATCATGCCGCAATTAGAGCTGCTCAATTTGGAGCGAAAGTAGCATTAATAGAAAAGTACAAATTGGGAGGTACCTGTCTCAATTGGGGGTGTATTCCCACTAAAGCATTATATGCATCTTCTGCCCTGATTCAAAAACTTAAGCATCAAGGAGAAGACTTTGGAGTCATTTGCGAACCTAAGCTTGACTTTGCAAAAGCTGTAGAACGAAAGAATAAAATTGTGGAAGAATTAGTTGAAGGAATTGAAAAATTAGAAAAAGCTTGGAAGAATGATGTGTACTTTGGAAAGGGAAAGATTGTCGGGGGAAATAAGGATGAAGGGTTTAAGATAACTATTGAAGGCGAAAATAACGCGACTATCACATCAAAAAGGGTCATTATTGCTACAGGTTCCTCACCCGCGTTAATACCTGCTTTTAATATTGACCATGAACGAATTCTTACAAGCGACGATATCTTACATCCTGATTTCAAAACTGTTCCTGAAAACTTGTTAATAATTGGAGCGGGCGTTATTGGATGCGAGTTTGCGAATATCTTTCGCACATTTGGTAGTAAAGTCACTATGCTCGAATACCTTCCAAATCCAATTGCTACTGAAGAGCCGATGATAATTCGAGAGCTGAAAAAAAAACTTGATGAGTTAGAAATAACACTTCATGTTTCTCAAAATGTTCTTTCTGTTGAAAATACCGGAAATGGGGTAAAAGCAACTACTTGCTCTGCAGATGTTCCTCGTGATCAAGTGGAGAGTGCAGAAAAATCCGAATTTGAAGCTGATTTATGTCTTGTATCCATCGGTAGAGCTAAAGAATCAAGTGATTTGGGTCTTGAAGAATTGGGAATAGAAACGGACCGGGGAGCAATAAAAGTTAATATCGATACATTAGAAACAGCGTGCAAGGGTATTTATGCAATTGGGGATGTCACTGGTGGTGTTATGCTTGCCCATGTTGCGAGTTATGAAGGTGAAATAGCCGTAGCAAATGCTCTGCATAGTATAGGAGGGTTTCCAGTTCATCCCGAAACCACTGACTATTCAGTCGTACCCGCAACCATTTTCACCAACCCCAACATTGGGTCCGTGGGAATTAGAAGGAGCGAAGCTAAAGATAAAGGTATTGATGTTGCCATGGGACGATTTCCCTTTGA
This sequence comes from Promethearchaeota archaeon, assembly GCA_008080765.1. Classification (GTDB taxonomy): domain Archaea; phylum Asgardarchaeota; class Lokiarchaeia; order Sigyniarchaeales; family SOKP01; genus TEKIR-8. The sequence goes on from SHMU01000002.1 coordinate 9,445, forward strand.
ATCTCTCGGAAAGGCTAAATGTATGGGTGAAGATGAAGGCTTTATCATGATCTTGGTTGATAAAAGCACAGGAAAGATAGTTGGGGCTTCTTGTATAGGTGCTGAAGCTCCCGAACTAATTTCAGAAATCGCGGTGGCTATGAAACATGATCTTAAAGCAAAAGATCTTTCAGAAGTCATTCATTCACATCCCACAATAAGTGAGATGGTCTTAGAAAGCGCGCTTGATGTTTACGGTCTTGCTGTTCACCGGAAAGGCAGACCAGATATTGATCTTTATCAAAAGTAATCTTTCTTTCTTCTTTTTTTTCATTTTTTCATCATTTTATACTGCATTCTTTTACTAAAACTTTAATTTTCTGAATATTAATTTCATAGCCAAAATTTTATCTAAATAGATCACTTTATTAATGTAACTGATTATGGTTTTTTGTAATTTGATCATATTTTATTAGGAGGTCTGTATTAATGGCTGAATTTTTTGAAAAAGAGATGGACAATCTGGAAAGCAATCATAATCCCTATAAGGGATTATATGAGGTCTTTATCCTCTATTTTGACGAAGAGAAAGGTCATATTCCTCTTTTACTTTATTCTGATGAAAAAATTGTTCAAAAACCCGAAAATATGCGCCCTGTCTTTAAACATCCCATATGGTTTTTAGACATTGATGATATCTCTGCTCAAAATCATGTAGATTTGGAATTTAAAGATAAGATGTATCTGGCCAGAAAATTCTATGCCAAATCCGATAGAGAGAAACGGAGATGTGGCATTCAAAAAGAGGCTCCAGAAACCATTGTAATTATACTTGCCTTGCCCACAAAGCTTATTGTATTCGGGGGTGAATTAATTCAGAAGCTTACTACGAAAATGATTGATGGTTTTGGAAATCATTTTTGTGAGCTCATCGAAAGTGAGATTTTAAGAATGAGCCCTATTAAAACATCGGAGATAAAAGAAAAAATAAATAACGGCGATATAATAAAAAGGAGAATGAAAAATGAAATTAAGGAAATTTGTAACTGTTATTTCTCGAACGTTATAAAACCCGAGGGAGCAAAATCAATTAAACAGCAACTTCAAGAATTTGGGATTAATATCTCTCAAAAAATAATGGCATGGTTAGGACTATCCGTAGATCCTATGAAATTAAAACAAATCGCCGAGAAATTAGCCTCCTATGATAATGTTATTGTTGCCGCAATTACTAACGGCGATCACGACCTTGTCGTTCAACTTATTGCCGATAACGAGAAATCTTTACATTTATTCATCGAAAAAATCGTGAAACCAATCGATGGTATTGATCCTACAATGGATATTTCAATTTCCTACATAGCAGGAAGCAAATATTTGAAATAAGAAAAGAGTTTAATTGGAGCTTATTTAATTTCAAATACAATTTTTATATGCTGGAACTTTACTCTCAACATCTCCAAAACTTCGGTTGCAAATTGCTTTAAATTATCTGAATATGCTTTTCGAAAATTTTGTTGCTCAACTAAATACGAATAAATCATCGAACGGGTCGCTTCGGAACCGTTATTAACCAAATATCCCATCCAATGCGGTGAATAACGACAGATTCGCTTTAACTCGGTGTTGGGATATTGTGCTTTATCAAATATGAGCTTATTGTGGGTTCTAATAGAATTACTCACACGCGCGATATAATCTGCAATAGCATAAGCATATCGGCATAAACTTATCATATTTGAAACAATTCTGGAATCCCTCGTGTTTGCTAATTCCTCAATGGATTGCCAAGCCTCTCTCCACTCTTTGCTCTGTTTTTCTGATTCAATGTGCTGCAACATACCAATATTAATAATATCCGATAGATCAACATCATGTCCCCGTTTCAGCTTCTTTTTCACGATATCTTTAAGCGAAGTTCCATCAATATAGGCACCATTGGTAAAATCCATAGATAAATCAAGATCATTTGAAGCCGTTAATATTGCCGTTTTTTTCTCATTCGAATTATAATCAATCCATTCTACCTGTTTTTCCCATTCCCTTAACTCCCGATTCCACGTCCATCCGCTTAATTTTAGCACATATTCGAATAAATCGATCTTATAGATCCAAAAATCAATATCATCGGTGAACCGTTTCCGTCGCCAATCTCGAGAAGTATATTTTTCTAAGTAGATTTTGACACAGCCTCTCACGATTGTGTTACTTCCATGTTTTAACACCTCTTTCGCCTCTACATAATATCGATGTTCTGGATTCGAGGTAATATCTATGATCTCGTTAATTACTCGCCGAGCCTCCGTCGCAACTACATCTAAGGGTATGTTTCCATCCGAAGGATAACTCCTGCTACCTCCGTCTAAGAATTTTTGAAATAAATCTAAATCATCCTCGGGAATATGGTATCGTGGATTATTAAACATCAGTTTACTAAAAACAAAATGGGTATATCCTTCGTTATCTTCATAAATATCCTCATGGATAGGGGTAATCTTCCTTAGATTATCGCCCCGCACAACAGCATCCGCCCGGTCATCCCAAAAGGTCAGCATTCAAAACTACCTACATGATTGTAAAATTTTTAACCTTTTAACTAAATTATGAAAATCTTATAGATACTTTATCTTTTTATAAATATAAGTTTTAGGGTTTTTGGTTATTAAATGAAAATCCTTCAGAAATCTAATCCTCAAGGAGCTTAATGTTCAAAAAAAAATCAATAGATCTTGATTTTTATGAACAAATTATGGACTAAGCTATTGTACAGATATCTTGTAGAAAATTAATTATTACTATAGCTACATATTTCCAATATGCCTTTTATTTGCTAATTTATTAATCTACTGTTAATTTAAGCCAAGATTTCATTATTTACTATTTTTTATATACAATTCCAGCAATTATTTGGAGTATATAACCAAAATTCACGATGATTAAGCAAGATAGAAATAGTTCTAAAGGCATCATACTATAGGATTCCATGACAATAATTTCTATTGGGATTATCCCATACATAAATGAAAAATTTGGAGAGTGAAACGCTCCAAAATATAATATTAGAGGGAAAAAAATTAACATCCCGAGAAGAAGAGCACCCACACCGATGTTCCAAGATTTAGGGCTAAATATAATTTTTCCGAATTCTTCAAAAATTAGAGTCTTCTTTTTAAAACTCAGAACTGCCCCAATAGAAAGCGAACTAATGCCAAAAAATAGATTCATACCAGCTGTCATAAGAAGGAGAATTGTATTTTCTCTTCCATATAATAGATAAAATATAATCACAGATACAAATCCATTTATAACTAATAAGATACTTGCAAGGCATAAATACCCAGTAATTCGGTTAGGGAGCATATGCTTGAAAACTAATTCATTTATTAATCTTACATTAATGATAATCTGAAGAATTTCAAGAAGAAATAAAATAAATAGAACTATTTTTAGGAGTAAAGTATCAAGTGTCAATATTATACTGAAAAGAAAGAATGCATTTAGGAAATAAAAGGAAATAATGCTGCTACTTCTTTTTGGAAATCTATTAGAGTTTTTTTTAGGATTCTTCAAACTCTTTCTAAAAAAGAGAAGCTCTATAAGATAATAGAAGCCAAAAATTACTGCGATACAATTTTGGCTAATAATAAATATTCTATGTGAGGAACTCAATGCAATATTAATAGAAAGATCGAAGGTCAAAATATATCCCCATAAAGCAATTATAAATATTCCGAAACTTGAACATATGAGGAATAGACTATTTTTATCAACATTCATTGTGATTTCTACAAGTGAAATTGAATGATTTCGATAATGAATTCTATAATGAATATAAAATTATAAGATTTTTAATATTATTTTTATTCCTTATTCCTTTCTTCAATTTTTTATGAAAAAGTCTTTTATTTAATATTAAAAATAATATGAGATTTCTGTGTTGTTTTTGAGAACTAAAAATACTTTAAGAAGAACCAGCTATTAATAATAAGGGCAATTTTTTTTGAGAAACTGCTATTTATAACATAAGAAAGTTATATTTTTAGAAAAGAAATGTCTATATGAATAAATGAATAAATGAAACTATCACAATTGTTTGAGGATGCAGCGGGAAAGAAGGTACTTATGAGCGGCAATGAGGCATTTGCCAGAGGCATTTTTGAAGCGGGGGTCCGATTTGCAGCGAATTATCCTGGAACACCGCTTAGCGAGGTGGGAGACTATCTCAAATATCTTTCCGATATATCTACCACCTTTACGTTTGATTATGCATTAAATGAAAAGGTCGCCTTAGAATCGTGCATTGGAGCAAGTTGGGCGAACTCTCGCTCCGTTGCTATATTCAAACACTTAGGATTAAATGTAGCAGCAGATCCTCTTCATACATTTCCTTATTCAGGTGTGAATGCGGGGATGCTTATTTTATGCGGGGGAGATCCCGGGATTCTTTCCTCAACAAATGCACAAGACAATCGTATGTATTCTTTGCATACAAAAACCCCGATTATTGAACCTTCAAACATTCAAGAGTGTAAAGATTTTATAAAAGAGGGCTTACGGCTTTCTGAATTATATAAAATTCCCCTCTATATACATGTGACTACACGATTGTGCCACAGTTATGGGGTTGTAACCTTGGGAGAAATTCAAGAACCAACTCAAACAGGGCATTTTGAGAAGGACCCAAATCGGTTTGTCAATACATTAGGAAGAGCACTAAATAATCAGAAGAAATATTTTCAGATAGTTTCAGAAGTAGCAAAAAATCGTAAAATATTTCATCTTTTAAATAAAGTGAAATTGTGGAGCAAGGAAAAACCACGCTCAAATATAGGTATAATTACAAGCGGAATTTGCTACAGCTACGTACTGCAAGCTTGTCATAAATTAAATATTAAGCCCCCCATTTTAAAACTGGGGTTAATATTTCCCATTAATAGAGAGGAGATTTGCCATTTTGCAAATGAATATGAACTTAATTTACTCTTAGTAGTTGAGGAGCTGGAGCCCTTTATTGAAACTTTTTCCAAACGGGTATTTTGTAATTTCTGCAACGCTATGAGGGATTTAGAAATCCACGGGAAAGATTATCTACCGAATACAGGGGAATTGAACACTGATCTGGTAATACGCTTTTTTGCTAACTTTTTTGAAGTGGATAACAAATATTTACTGGAAGAATTCAGCAAAAAAGAAGAAGCATTAAAGGAGATACTCCCTATGTTGCCCATCCGACAACCTACATTTTGTCCGGGATGTCAATATCGACCCGTGTTTTACGCGTTAAAGAAAGTTACCGCTAAAATCTACGAGGAAATGGGTATTCAACATATTTTCTCAGGAGATATTGGATGTTATACGCTCAGCGAAGCATATCCCTATCAATTATTGGACTGGGTGGTGTGCATGGGAGCTGGAGTTGGCATTGCAAACGGAATGGCACAAATCCTAAATAAAAATCAAAAACTCATCGCTTATATAGGAGACAGCACTTTTTTTCATACGGGAATTCAACCTTTGCTGAATGCGCTTAAAAATAATATTGATCTTACGGTTCTTATCTTTAATAATTATTGGACGGCAATGACGGGACATCAAGAGCTCATTGCGACCCCAGAACAATTCTTAAAGAAATATGGCGATCAATCTTCTACTCAAGAAAAATCGATAGATCTCATTAATTTTGTATCCAATATGGGAATTGAAAATCTCGTAGTAACGGATGCATATAATATTGAAAAACTTGAGAGAATATTTTATAATACTCTTCAAAAGAAAGGCTTAAAAGTGATAATTATTAATGAAGAATGTGCCCTTGAGAAAAAAAGGAGAATTCGAAGGGAAAAAAAAGCCGAGTTAAGCAAGACACAACAACCTTCGAACAAAGTGAAATCTGAAACATATTATACTATTTCAGACTCATGTTCTAAGTGTAATGAATGTATAGAGTTCTATGGATGTCCCGCAATTAATGCCTTATATATAGATGAGAATATTGAAGCAAACAATGATTCCAGATCGAGAGAATTACGTTATTATATCGATGAAACGATGTGTGTTCCTGAAGTATGTCCGGGAGTATGCCGACAAGTATGTAAAAATCAGATGATTCACAAAACAATGATCAATCCCTATCTAAAAGATGAGAAAAAAAATTCAAAGTGAGGTAAAGTAGATGGCAGATATCTTTAACATTCTGATAACGGGAGTGGGAGGGCAAGGGGCTGTTCTCTTAGGAAATTTATTGCGGACTTATGGCTTGACATCACCATTGATTAAAAATGTAGTGGGCACGGAAACTCGAGGTGTATCGCAGCGAGAGGGCTCGGTAAGTGCAACAACACGATATTTGATTGATAGCAAAATTTATTCCCTTGATCAAAAATATGAAGCCGATGAACTTATCTCAGCGCTCATCCCGTTGAATGATGCCCATTTAGTCTTAGGGTTGGAACCATTGGAAACTATACGAAATCTCAAATATATCTCAGAACAAACAGTGGTTATTCTTAACACACATCAGAATTTTCCGCGAAATGTGTTATTTGGCTCAGAACAAGAAAAAAAATATCCCTCAGTAGCATATATTATTGATCTTCTTGATCAATTTGCAAGAAGGGTGATTGCCATGAATTTTAATACGCTCAGTCAAACCCAATTTGATAATTCTATTTATGCCAATAGCATTATCTTAGGAGTAGGCGCTCAAGAATTTAGAAATGTATTTTTAAAGAAGGAGATGGGGCAGATCATCCGAGGAAATTTAAAGAATGCTGAAACAAATATTAAAGCTTTTGAACTGGGTTATAAATTAATATCAAATTATTAATCTATATCTCAAGATCAAGAAATGAGCTTTTACTTTGGTGTAAATATTTCACTTTAAATGAGTGTAACTCCCCATTTTTAAATCGAATCACTCTATATCCTCCAACAACATCCGGCTTTTTATAACTTGCTAAGCCTAAAGCGGGAGTTTGCACGATAAAAGGAATCTTTTTCTTTATTTCGAAAGAATGGGAGTAAATTTCGCTGTAAATATCATAATAAATTGCAGCAGGTATTTCAATTCGTTTTAAGAAAAAGGGAGGGGCATCAAATACCGTAGTTTTATTCTTAGTTTCTTCTAGCCGAAATTCCTTTGTAAGATGGGTATGTCCTGAAAGCGTTAATATGGTATGATTAAGGCAGAAATGAATTAATTTATCCCAGTTTTTTGAGATGGTTCCGAACTTTACATTATAACTTGAATCTAATCGAGAGGCGGTATCTTCTATACCTAATTTTCGTGCAAGTGACTCTTTGAAATCCTCTAATTTTTGCAAAATTTCGCTCGAAGAGCTCGTTTTAATTCGCTTCTTAAAATATTGTTTTTTTCCAATATTGATTGGAGGACCATGGATTAATAATATGTTTTTATTCTCTTGAGAAATTTTCGATCGGAGCAAATTTCTTAAATATCTTACTTGAGAGGCCTTTAAACCCGTAACAGAGGGGTGTCCTGCCGCAAGGTCTCTGATATTTTTGAAAGAATCACTTCCACTATTGAGAAAAATAAAATTAAAATTTCCCAATTGAATAGTATAATCTAAAGAAGGACATATTTCGCTTAAATAATGCTTAAGCGCAAGCTTCGATTTTGAAAGTGCTGTAATCGGTGATGCCGAAAATACCTCATTTAGAGCAGTTGCTTCAAATGCTTTAAGCCCTATCTTTTTATATAGACCTCCCCAATTGAAATCATAACAGTTAGGTCTAAAATCATGATTACCTACAATAGTAAAGATTGGACATAATAGTTCCTCACCAGAAATTACCTCTTCATATTCATTTTCGGGCTGTAAATTTAAAATGATATCCTTAAAGACTTTCCAATTGCTCTTTTTGTATTTTAATTTGTCAAGTTCATCTCCGGATAAAGCATACCGCGATTTAATGACAAAATCTACAATGTCACCTGTGATAACAATAAAATCTAAATTATTTTTCTGTATTCGCTTATTCGCTATTTTTATAAACTTTCGCAACTGATTGTTAGCATTGATCAGTCGTTTTTCCAGTGGTACTTCCTCTTTACAATCTTCTCCTTCTTCATCATTTTCACTCCCCTCTCTCGGGGTATTTTTTGGCATCGCCACTTTCCCCTCAGCCATTCCATCGGAGGGAATCTCTCCGTTCTCCTCATTATTATCCCCTATATTAAACAGACATTTAATTTTATGCGCAATCTTTCCAAAAATACTTTCATCGGTAGTTTTTTTCCATTTAGAAACAATCCCAAAGATTCTATCATTTCTCTCTGCCAAGTGAGTATCAGTGATCTGAATAAAAGCAAAATTTTCCCATTTTTGCTTAGTAATTACCAGTGAATGATAGTTATAGTGATCTCTATAACCTATATCGAACATAACGAATGTTCTAAGCTTAAGAAATTCTAAAACTTCTTTTGAAAGATTAAACTCAATATTAACACAATAGTACTGAGTTAATTTGTTAAATGTATTCCATTTAGAAAAATAGGGAGCGGGTGAACAATATTCATTTATTAAATACTCCTCACTGTCAATATCTTTTTCCTTTACTGCCTCGACCTCTCTTATCTTTACGCTGATACTTGCCCCTCTAATAGCCTTGCTGTATTTTTCAGGTGCTTTTTCAAAAAATAATTTCTGTTCTTCTGCTATTTTTTCTTTTCGAAAAAAATTTCGTAATTTAAATAGGAACTTTCGCTGAACTTTCCTTTCTTCAAGTATTGGGATTAAGTTAACGGTATTATTTATATGATCTTTAAACTCTTCAAGTTTATCAACATTACTCACAAAAAGGAGCCTGGCTTCAAATATATGGTTCTTTAATTTCCTTTTCCGTTTGAAAACCCTTTTTATTTTCGAGAATAAGGATGATTTTCGACGCTTTTTAGAATCAGAATTAATGAATATGGGATGCCCGAGATTAGGATTGATTAACTTAGCGACTAAATTCTCTTTTTGCATTAAATCAATACTACTCTCGATCATATGGTATTATTTTAAAGCCAATTGTACTATTTTGTAAATGAATTTATATACGATTTATTTACGAATATATTTGCTCTCTTTTCCAATAGATACCCGTATCTTATTACTCTAAATTTAGGAACTTAGAATAATTTTATGCTATTATACCTTTGGTTTGCTCATTATTTATAAATGAAGTAATAAGATTTTAAAATAAAGATTCGAGTTCAAGTTGCTTAGTTAAGAATAAAATTGCCTTTCTTCATTGAAATATAAATTAAGATCTTGAGAATATATTTTGAAGAAAATTAGCAAAGATTTAGTCGGAGGCGAGATTTACAAAGATTACATTGTCGCCGCGGACCACTATTGAACCCAGATCCTCGTTTTCCTCATTTATATTACCGCTTTCATCTTGAAATTCAAAAATCTGACTGGTCTCTTCTAAATACAAGTTTAAATGCTCGTCAAATCCTTCAAGTCGTCCCCTAAATAATCTATTTCTTTTCACTTTTATAAGGATTATCTGATTCAATGAATCCTTAAGGTAGTCGATCGGCCTTTTGGCATTATAACGTTTGCGTTCCATAAATTAAACAACACTTCAAAAAAAATTATACTTGTGATCAATTAATCTAAAGACTAATTAAAATCTTATCATTTTAAAAAATGAAACGTGATAAAACAGAAAATAGAAAAACTAATTAATCGATATACACTAAAAGATCCAAGATACTAATAGTACTTTTGAACATAGATAAGATGAATGAAGTTAAGGATGAATTAACGAATTGTTGTGTGAAGAATTGTCAAAAACAGATCAAAAAATCGCAAGCAATTACTATTGAGGGAAAAATATTCTGTAAAATCTGTGGAACTGCCTTCTATAGACAAGTTTTTTCATTTTAATATTTAACATTCACATCATTATAGAAAATATGAATATTTCTCCAAAGACCTTCTTGTATCCGTGTTCTATGGAAGGGATGCCAGAATGCTCGGCAACGGATGGTCTTGAGCTTGAAATATAGTCTGCTCAATCTGCTCGCGAATTCCGCCTTATATACACCCGAAAGGGCTATCCTTTTGTAAAAATGGGAGACCTCCTTAACTCTTCTTTTCTAATACATCACAGAATGGAGCAGATGTATTTCACCCTTCACCCTTCACCTTAGGTCCTACTATATTATTAGGAGATAACCTATACTCCTCATTTATATACTACAAGAGTGCGATAATTGGTTGAGAGATGATCCCCTCTGATCATAACTATTGTGAGAAGGTGCAATTGAAGTTAGAGGTAATATAAGATTGACCCGAAAGAAGGTGTGCGGATGAAGATACACTGCGGCTCAGGAGATCAGTAGCATACTCTCTCCATCCTATATGCATGTAAAACATGTCCTAATGTGTCAGAAATTTCGGCAACTATGAATTGCCCTTCACCAATTAAATATTGGTAGTTTTAATTTCCGAATATTTCAAATCTAATATGCTATATATTTGGATTACTAAACATTTTTAAACATTAAAGTGCACGTATGTATATATGGATTCTTTTGAATTAACCTTTTATTATTATTTCCTCCTTGGAATGATTTTTATTGGTCTAGTTGTATTTATTATCTTATTCTTTGTCACAGCGGGGTATGGTCAGCATTATAAAAAAGAAAAATGGGGTTCTGCTGTAAATGACAGAGTAGGGTGGGTAATTATGGAAATCCCAACGGTTATCGTGTATATTGTTCTTTATTTTATGGGAAATTATCATTTTGAGTTTTTTACGATATTATTTTCCTCCCTCTTCCTAATGCATTATGGGTATCGAACTTTCATTTTTCCCATGTTAATTCGTGGGAAGAATAAGATGCCCATTACAATCATCATATTTGGAATGATGTTTAATACAGCAAACGCCTATCTACAAGGAAGGTGGATTAATACCCTTTATAAATATCAGATAAACCATTTAATCAATCCATTTTTTATTATAGGGATTAGTATTTTCGTTATTGGCTTTTCAATCCATGCTCACTCAGATCATATTATCAGAAATTTACGAAAGCCCGGGGAAAATGAATTTAAAATTCCTAAAGGAGGGATGTTTAAATATGTAAGCTGTCCTAGCTATTTGGGAGAGATTACAGAGTGGTGTGGGTGGTGGCTTATGACCTTAAGCCTTAGTGGATTCGTGTTTTTTCTCTGGACTTTTTTTAATCTGTCTCCAAGAGCGCGCAGTAATCACAAATGGTATCTAACCACATTTCCAGAATATCCTGAAAATCGAAAGGCTCTTATCCCTTTTATCTATTAAGTTGTTTATAAAAAAAGAACAGGTCCGGGGGGATATGTTCTCTTAATAATAAGTTTATTTTGACTTGAACCCCCGATTAACAGCTTAGGAGGCTGCTGCCATATCCTGGCTTGGCCACGGACCTAAAATTCTACTTTTTATGAGTAAATAAAGGTAGGATAGAATAAAAATTTTAGACCCTATCATTCAAGTTATAGTTGATTTCTCTTCCTCTACTAATAAGAGAGTTTAAAATATATAGCATAATATTTCTTTAGAAACAAGAAGTTGAAATTTATAAAACAAAGAAAAATAAAAGGAATAAAAAAATGTTCTAATTTATTTTTTAGCATATTTTCTCTTTCGATAATACAGTTTTATCAATTCTTCTGCAATCACTGTAATGAATGCCAAAAGAACGATAATAAACCACTCATTCCAAGCTAAAGGAGCAATTTGAAAGATATCTGCGAGAAAAGGAATATATATTAAAACTAAATTCAATATAAAGCTTAAAAATACCGCTCCTAATAGCCATAAGTTATTAAAGAAATTCTTCTGAAAGATGGTTTGCCGTTCCGATCTACAATTGAAGACATTAAGCAATTCACAAATGATCAAGGTAGAAAAAACAAAGGATCGTGGCAAATAAAGTTCTGAAGCATACTTATCCAATTGTCTCCAATTTGGGACATAAATTTGTAGAGCTATGATGTATAAAGAAAGGCAGATAATTGTGATAATAATTGCTCTGGATAATATGGATATTGCAAATCGTTTCGTGATGATATTTTCATTGGGATCTCTTGGTCTTCTTTCCATTATATCTTCTTCATAGGGATCAACAGAGAGAGCCAATGCGGGTAATCCATCGGTCATAAGATTAATCCATAGGATTTGAATTGCTATTAAAGGTAAGGGCAATCCGAGCACAATTCCAATAAATATTAACATAATTTCTGCGATATTACATGAAATCAAAAAAAGGATGAATTTTTTCATGTTATCGTAAATGCCCCTCCCTTCTTCTATTGCATTTACAATTGTTGCAAAATTATCATCTGCTAAAATCATATCAGATGCTTCTTGCGACACATCAGTTCCTGTAATCCCCATTGCAATTCCCGTATCTGCCTTTTTCAGTGCGGGAGCATCATTTACTCCGTCTCCCGTCATAGCAACAATTTCCCCTTTCTCTTGAAGCATATTTACTATTCTTAGTTTATGTTCTGGAGCTACTCTTGCAAAGAGTTTGCATCCTAGTAATTGGTCATCTGACAATTTATCTATTATTTGACCCGTTATAATTGTACCATCCTCTTTTGAAACTATGTTTAATTCACTTCCGATTGCCTTGGCAGTAGTAGCTTGATCTCCCGTAATCATAATTACCTCTACACTTGCCTCTCTTGCTCTTGCAATTGCTTCTTTTACTTCTGAACGAGGAGGATCGATCATTCCCACCAATCCAATAAAGATTAAATCCTCTTCAATTAATTCTGGTTTGCATTGGAAATCTTGTTGAGTGCACTTATCGAATGCAGCGCCTAATACTCTTAGCGCTTTTTCTGCCATTTCATTATTTATCTTAATTATATTTGATCTGTCCTCTTCGCTAAGAGGGCGAATTGTTCCGTCAACTAGAATTCTATTACATAAATTTAGGACAATTTCTGGGGCTCCTTTCATATAAAGGAGATCGTCATTTGTTTGTTGTTCTTTTACAATAACAGACATTCTTTTTCTTTCAGAATCAAAAAAGTATTCTTGAATTCTTTCATATCTTTTATTGAGTTGTTCTGCGTGTAATTTGAGCTTTTCCCCTAATACAATAAAAGCCCCTTCCGTTGGATCTCCTTGGATGGTAAACTGTCCTTTCTTATTTTGTACTAATTCTGCATTATTAGCCAGTACTCCCGCTAAAGCGAGTTCATAAATCGTGGATTTTCTTTCAGGCTCAATAATAGTGTTATTTTGCTTAATAACTCCTTTAGGCTCATAACCCTCACCAGACACCTCATAAAGGATGAAATCTGTGTAAATTCTCTTAATAGTCATCTCATTCCGTGTTAAAGTTCCCGTTTTATCGGTACATATTGTCGTAGTTGCTCCTAAAGTTTCGATTGCAGGTAACTTTCGAATGATTGCATTGCGATTTGCCATCCTCGTCACTCCAATCGCTAATGTGGTAGTCACCACCACTGGAAGCCCCTCTGGAATCGCTGCAACCGCTAGACTAATGGTTTCTATAAATGAGAGTAATAAAGATTCATCGCGCAGTATATTTAAAATAAAGATCACAACACAAATTATTAATATAATAATCCCCAGTTGACGACCAAATTTCTTTAATTTTCGATTTAGAGGTGTATCTGTATCAATTTGGGTTTGGATTAAATTTGCAATTTTTCCAACTTCTGTGGACATACCAGTATCAGTTATGAGAATTTTTGCCCTTCCATTGGTCACAATAGTAGAAGAGAACACTATATTTGTTTGATCATTTATGGGTATGGATTGTCCCTTTTCTACAATTATTTTTTCAGAAGTTTTATGTACAGGTACGCTTTCCCCCGTTAGAGTGGATTCGTCCACATAAAGATTTATATCTTTAATTACTCTTCCATCTGCCGGTATTTTGTTTCCTTTTTCGACCAATACTAAATCTCCAGGAACAATTTCTAAAGAGCTGACTTCCTTTTTTTCTCCCGCTCTTACCACTTTAGCCTTTAATGCTCCTAATTCCTTTAATGCGTTTAAAGCTTCTTCTGCCCTGCTTTCTTGAATAAAACCCAAAAACGCGTTTGCCAGAAGAATTGCCCAGATTATTATTGATTCAATATATTCTCCTACTATTGCACTAATTAACGCAGCAATAATTAGGATAATGATTAAAAAATCGTTAAATTGTTTAAAAAATAATTTAAGTTTTGAATCTTTTTTTTGGGCTGTCAGTTCATTTCTCCCAAATATCTGCAAGCGTTTTAGTGCCTCTTCTTTTGATACTCCTCTTTCTGAAGACTCTAGTATCTCCAAGCTTTTTTCAACTGATTTGTCGTAAAAACTCTCTTTTTCTAAAATCGAAACGCTTTTTTTGCTCATTTAAAATTATTCAAATATTATTTTTTATTTTTTAAGATTTTGATAAATAAAAATACTATAAATCTAAATTGAAAATATTAATTTCAATTTTTCATTTATATAATATTAAATCCCTTCGGTCTTTGCCTCCTAGGCTCTTTAAATTTTAAGAGTAATTTGAGAATTTAAAAGATAATATCTTTTTAGAATAAAACTTATCTTCATAATTTATAGATCTTAGTTGATAAAGAGACAATTAACTTACTTTTTAATCAAAAGATAAGAAAATTGGATACATAATTCATAATTGAATAATAATGTTTTTCATTTATCTCTTTTCAATCGTTCTGTTTTATTGGACATAATGTTTCTTTAAATACTTGGAAGACCTTTAGTAAAAATGAAGAAATATTAGAGGTGAAATTTTTGACAAAAAAGATATTAAGAGTTGACATGAAAAATCTTAAAACTGAATTCCAAGATTTACCTGAGGAGTATCAGACACTCGGGGGAAGAGGTTTAACATCAACAATAATTTCAAAAGAAGTTCCTCCCACTTGTAATCCTTTAGGACCTCACAATAAATTAATCTTCGCTCCAGGAATTGTAACAGGTACAAAGGCACCAAGTTCAGGTCGTATTTCGGTAGGTGCTAAATCTCCCTTAACCGGGGGAATAAAAGAAGCTAATGCGGGTACTAAATTTGCTCAAATGTTAGGTAGAATGCAAATTGCTGCAATCATCATCGAAGGCAAAAATGAAGGAGATGATTATTATGCTTTGAATCTCAGTCAAGATAATGCGGGTCTCGTTAATGTAAATAAATGGGTGAATCGAGGATTATATGAGGTATATAAAGAAATTTTCGAAGAGCGGGGAGAACATGTAGGGATTGCTGGAGTAGGAATCGCCGCTGAGATGCTTGCTGCTAATACTGGAATCGCATTCAATGATCCAGAAGGCCTTCCCAGTAGATACTCGGGAAGAGGCGGCTTAGGGGCAGTAATGGCATCTAAAAAATTGAAATTCATCATTATTGATGAAACAGGTGCACCAGGAGTTACATTAGCAGATGAAGAGCTTTTTAAGAAAGGGACAAAAAAATTGTTAAATTCATTAACAACACACGATGTCACAAAACCTCATGGAGCACTAAATTCCTACGGTACTAGTGTTCTAGTAAACATAATTAACGAAGCTCGGGGATTACCTCAATGTAACTTTTCAGTAGGACAAACCGATGAAGCTGCACAAGTATCCGGAGAAGCAAAAGCCGAAGAGATCAAGAAGAGGGGCGGAACACGCCCGCATTCATGCCATCCGGGCTGTGTTATGCAATGCAGCGAAGTATGGACTAAAAAAAGTGGAAAAGATCCTGTGGGTGTTTTAGAGTATGAATCTGTATGGGCTTTAGGACCCAATTGTGGCATCTACGATCTGGATATTATAGGAGAATTAAATAGAGCATGTAATGATTTGGGCATGGACACTATAGAGGCTGGAAATACAATTGCCGTTGCAATGGACGGAGGTCTTTTAGAGTTTGGGGACGGCGAACGGGCACTAGAATTAATGGATGAAATCCGAAAGAAAACACCCTTAGGGAGAATACTTGCAAATGGTACGGAATTTACTGGGAAAGCGTTTGGAGTAACCAGAATTCCTGTCGTAAAACACCAAGCTATGCCCGCCTATGACCCACGGGCAATAAAAGGAATTGGGGTAACATATGCAACAAGTCCCATGGGCGCAGATCATACCGCGGGGTACGCCATTGCGACCGAAATCATGGGTGTTGGGGGAGAGGCAGATCCTCGCTCTACTAAAAAAGCAGAACTATCACGAAATCTTCAAGCTGCCACAGCCGTAATTGATTCTACAGGGTATTGTTTGTTCACAGCTTTTGCAGTGCTAGATATCCCTGAAGGACTTGAAGGAATGGTGGAAAGTGTGAATGGAGTATTAGGAACAAGCTTAACCGTTGATGATATCGGACCTCTTGGGATGGACATACTTAAAACTGAACGAGATTTTAATAAGGCTGCGGGATTTACAAAACAAGATGACCGAATACCTGAATTTTTGCGAGAAGAGAAATTTCCCCCTTCTGGAGAAGTATTTGATGTACCAGATGAAGAATTAGACAGTGTTTTTGGAGATTAGGATTAGGTAGTGTTTGGTTTATGAAGGTTAGAGTAAAAATATTTGGAAATCTAAAAGACCATTTGCCCGAAGAATTCTTAAATAACCGGGGTCCTGGCATACCTACGATTATATCTTTGGAATTGAATACAAATTCCAAAAAGCCATACAAAATCAAGGATTTAATTGAACACTTAGAGTTAACCCCCGAGAATCTTAGCCATATCTTTATCAATGGGGTGTACTCTGGATTGAAAAAAAATATTGCTGCGGGAGATACAATTGCCTTATTTCCAAAAGATATGGCACTCTTGTATAAATGGTATTTTAAAAAAGAGGAAGATAAATGAGTGAAGATACAATTGAAATAACTGTAAAATTTTTTGCCAACCTTCGAGAATACGGTCCAGAAAAAGCTGTTGATACCTACCCGAAAGGAAGTCAAGTAAAGCAGATTATAGAACGATATAAAATACCCAAAGAAGTCCAAAAAAGTTTAATTATTTTGATCAATGGAATACCCCACAAAACAGGTAATTCAGTACTTCATGATGGCGACCTCGTGAGTATTTTTCCTCCCATTGGTGGAGGCTGAGGTAATAAAAGAGGAATCCCATCTCCCTTGGAGTACTTTATTTTTTTATTTATTCTCAAATTATTTGAACCAACTTTCCAATATGAATTTTTATGCTCTCTCGTTTTTTCTTGATTAAAAGAAAGATTCAATTCATAGCTCAAACCGATTTTACGTAATATTTTTCTGATTGGGCACTCGTATTTCCCTTCACAAAGTCGACGATTGATCTCAGAACTCTTAATAGCGGTAGAGCATATGATTTCCGTTAATACTAAGCGGTCAATGGCATCTGCTAAATTTTCACAATCACACACAATATCTTTCATGATATTGGGAAGATATAAAATAATATCATCAGTGATTGAATGATGTGTTGCTCGAGCGCTTTTCAATAGGATATGTCCTTTATGTAATATTATTTTTAAATTGTTCATTGCGTTATGTTCAATTATTCATATCAATATATAGTAAGGTTGATAAATAATTGATTATACAAAAACCTTATCAGAACCTAAATTCATTTGAGAATAATGATATCTACTTCCACTATAAACCTCTCTTTATATAATCATCAGTTTTATTAAAACTCATACTACCCATATAATTTTTTTTTAGTAAAAAATGGTTAAATTATACAATGAACGCATGTGAAGTCTTAACTCTGTAAAATCGAAATTACTAAATCGATGGGCACTCCCCTTTTAAAAGACTAAAAAACCTAAGAAACGCAATTAAAACTACCTTAAAAAGGAGAAAAAAAAGAAAACCCAAACCGTAAGTATATTAGAATAATTTGTTATACCTCGAGTACGTGAGGACCTCCCTCATTTGTGGAACACAACTCTCATTTCGAGAGACATACATGAGACCCTACCTTTCTGAAGGAGGGGCAACTCTCATGAGAAGGAGTAAAAGTAGTCGGAGAGGGGTTTATCCACACTCTATCCGATAGAGGCTACTGGGTTTAGCCTGTGCGACTAAGGGACATGTTCCAACCTTCGCATGAACAAATTTTATTAAAAACTGTTCCCATTTTTTAACATTTTTAATATTATTGATACCCTGAAGCGATATAATTTCATAAAAAGCTTGAAAATACTTTATATCTAAAACATATCGTATTTTTTCCTTCCTTTTACATAAATCAGAAATCCTTCTTATATATTTATTGCATTAGTATTTTGATATAACCATGAGTAACCTAAAATATTGATGAAATGAAATTAATTATTGACAGAGATAATAATCAATATTAATAAAACAATGCTTATGAATTGCTTTAAAGGATTTAAAAACAGCGCAAAAAAAAGAAAAAATTTTACTAATTTATCATATTATAACTAACTATATCTTTTTAAGAAAATAGAATTTTGATTAAAAATGGTTTTATATCAAATAGATTTTGGGAGGATTCTACAAGTTTTTGTAGTTCAAGGTATTATTGCAATCTTTTTCATATATTTAATCTTTCAGATTCTCAAAAGAAATAGGAAAAAGATAAATGTTCTTTTTGCGCTCTCCTATGTATTTGTTTTAATTGGATTAGTAAATAACATGATATATGCCTTTATAAGAGATTCAGATGTATTAGTAGCCATGAATTTTATTACAAACTTCAGTATAACTTTTGCCTTAATTTTTTTGATGATATTCAATCTTATTTTGTTGTATTCTGAGAAAAAAATTACCACACCTAAGCAAACTATCATTATTTTACTTTATGGGGGTATTTTGTTTCTTCAAATACTCTTCCTTCCTTATAATGGAATTATTGTCAATGAAGAGACTAATTGGAGATCGTTATGGAGCTTACCTTATTATCTGTATATAATACTAGTTATTTCAGTTGGAGCCGTGATACCCACAATTTATCTTTCGGTGCGGATCTATTTTGATATGGAAGATGAGGCCCTTCAAAAGAGATGGCTCTACTTTATTATCGGAGCTATTGGACTTTTTATTTATATGTACGGAATATTCACAACAGACCTATTTGTTAATCAATTATTTCGTTTGATATGGACCCTTATCTCTTTGAGTATCGTTATATGGGTCTATCTAATGTATTATGGAGTTGGGCGGGAATTAGAGTCGTAATTTCTCAATTAAAAAAAATAAAAGGAATGAAAAGAATCTAAAGAAATAAAAAGAATGAAAAGAATAAAAAGAAATAAAAAGAATGAAAAGAATTAGAAAAAGAGTTAAATAATCACTTAAATAATTACAGCGTCAACGTATAACTCATACTCTTCATCCTCATCGTGATCATGATCGTGATCGTGAATCTTGACCTTCTCTATCTCATTTGTTCCTTGGACCTCAAATAATTCTGATTCATATAAGATCTTGACATCAGATCGTTTTAATTGCTGCTTTATTTCTTCACTTCCCGGGGTATTTTTCGCAGAAGTTAATACTACAACTCTTCCCGTGTACTTTGTCAACTTTAATGCTAACTCTAAACTTTTATCACCCCTATCAATTATTAAAACTCTTTTTTCTTTGAATTCATTCAAATCTTGAACTTCTTCATAGACACCCTTTCCTAGAAAGTCCTCAAGACCTTTTATATCTTCGATATCCGTAATTTTACATGAGGAAACCGCTTCTACTTCGGGATTAGCTCCCTCTCGATAATTATCAATGGCGGCTTTTAGAGCATCTGCTGCAAGATTAGAACAATGCATTTTAATGGGAGGCAAGCCTTCCAATTCATCTGCAACATCATTTCGAGATATCTTGTAGGCCTCATCTAAGGTTAATCCTTTTGCCATCTCTGTCGTCATAGAGCTCGTGGCTACAGCAGACCCGCACCCAAATGTTCGAAACTTTATATCTTCTATAATATCTTCTCCATGCTCATTTTTCCCTATTTGTAAAAACATTTCCATGATGTCCCCGCAAACGGGATTTCCTACTTTTCCATATCCATCTGCATTCTCAATAGTTCCTACATTTCTCGGATTTCGAAAATGGTCTAAGACTTTTTCTGAATATTGAGTAGATTTCACTTTGTTTAACCTCCATAGTTAGTTTTTTCAATCTCTTTATAATAATTTAATAATTCTTGAGATGTTAATGGTGATAACAAGCGTAATCTTTTTACGATATCGGGTAGAACTTCTAATGTTTTTTCGATTTCGTTTTCTTTTGTATATCTTCCGAGTGAAAATAATAAACTTCCATGTGCCTCCTCATGGAGTAAGCCCATAGCAATAAGTGTATGAGAGGGTTCTAAAGTTTTAGAAGAGCATGCGGAGCCTGTTGCAGCCGCAATATTTTGATCTTTTAAACTCAGAATTAATGATTCCCCTTCAATATAATCAAATCGAAAGTGTGCATTATTGGGAAGACGCTTCGTGGGATGCCCATTGAGATAGGAATTTGGAATTGACTCTAAAACACCTTTGATGAGACGATCTCGCAATCGTTCTAAATATTGTGCCTCGTCTTCCATTTCATTCTTCATAATTTCGGCGGCTTTAGAAAAACCTACAATTCCGGAAATATTTTCAGAGCCGGACCTCATTCCTTTTTCTTGCCCTCCTCCAATGATAATGGGATTTACTCTTACACCTTTCTTTAAATAAAGTGCTCCCACTCCCTTCGGACCGTAGATATCATTTGAAGAGAGTGTAATTAAATCTATGGGCGTTTTCTGAACGTCTATAGGAATCACACTTTCACTTGCAAGCGCATCTGTATGGAATAAAATTTGATGATCTAATGCAATGTCACTAATTTCTTTTATAGGTTGTAAGGTACCAACCTCATTACTTGCTGTAGATATGGAAATTAAAATAGTCTCATCGGTAATTAAATGTTTTAATTTCTCAAGTTTTACCATTCCATATTGGTCTACAGGAATTCGACTTACCTTAAACCCATTTCTTTCTAAATATTTACTGATATTCCGGATCGAAATATGTTCAATTTCAGAAATGATTATATGATTTCCTTTACGTTCATTTTTCAGTGCTGCTCCAATGAGTGCCAAATTATTTGACTCTGTAGCACCTGAAGTAAAAACAATACTGGAAGGTTGAGGCGCGTTAATAAAATCAGCAATTATTTTTCTTGAATCTTGAAGGATTTCTGTAGCATTATCTCCCGGCTTATGTAAGCTTGCTGGATTGGCAAACTTGTCATTGAAATAGGGGACCATCGCATCAACTACCCTTGTATCGACCGGCTTTGCTGCTTGATAATCTAGATATACTTTCATTATACTTATTCACCAAATTTTCTGTTAAAAAAATAATTTTGATTAAAAATTAAATTTTGATTAAAAATAAAATTTTGATTAAAAATTAAAAATTAAATTTGTTTGAATTAAAACCACATAACACCATCTGCATCCAATACAAGATCATTCAAGGTCGCTGCTCCAACTATCTTTACACCCTCTATCAAATCAACAGTTTCCCAACCTAGCATTCTTTTTGACGCCTCACATACCAGGATTTCTATATCCGACTTCAAGGTTTTGTCAATCATCTGCTTTACGGAGGGAAAGTCTCCTAACTTAATTTTATCCGCTTCACCTGGCTTTAATATTTTCAAACCAAGTCCTAAATAATAAACAGTAGCATCTATATCCATAGCCTTAGCTGTTTGGGCAAGTACTAATGGAGAATATTGGCGTGCTGGAACATCACTTGTTTGGACATATAATAAACGCTTTTTTTCTGCCACTTTTTATTCACCTCCATCATTTTTCTTTCTAAATGTAAAAGATAATAGATTTCCATTTTTGACGAAGTCAATAATTTCAAAATCCGTTACTCGCTTTGCCCATCGTTTAAAATCTTCTTCAGCTGCTGGATCGTCAGCGACAACCTTAAAACATTGCCCAATTTCTACTTTTTCGCTTAATTCTCGTAGTTGAAACAATGGCTCCGGACAAAATAATCCTGTGGTATCTAATTCTTTAACTATTTCTGGTTCTTTTTTCTCCTTTAACATTTTTGTTCCTCTCATATTTTTAACTAATGTATTTTAAATTCTAACAAAGTTCTTAGACAAGAATCTTTGTTTAATTTCTTAACTATTATAAAGATATATTTATGATTTCAAAAACTAATGTATTATTTTTTAACAAATTTCGATCATTTAAGTTTTTAAAAAATAAGATTATTTAAATTTAGTTTATAGAATAAAAGAAAAAAACTAAACTAACAAAAAAGAGCAAGTAATAAGAGGATTTTACTATATTAAGAGGTCTTTTTTAAGCTTTTAAATAGTAAAATAATGAGTTTTAAATAATAGAACGCTGTTGTGAGAAAAGAAGAACATTTACATTTGTTTCACGATCTTTTCTGCCCGCTTTCTGATCTTTAAACGTTGTTTAGCTTTTGCTTGATAACGGTTTTGGGCTCTTTTTTTCCATCGTCTTTCCCAAGACGGAAAACCAGTCTTTACAAAATGCTTTCTGTTAGGATAATCTTGACATACCCAATTAAAAAGAGTAAAAAACCGACCTTTATAATCATTCACATCGATTTTTGAGCGTACTCCCAAATTTCGTAAATGAGAAAAGAATTTTGCTTCTACAGCATCTTGAAGTACACCTTCAACGATTGCTGGCTGATAATTGATATTTTCTTCTTTGATCCATTCTCTTACAAGATCAAAACAGTTACCTCGACAGAGCAGAATTCGGTCTTTTTCTTTATCAAAATTAAGACTTTTCAAACCATCTCTAACCGCAGCAAGAATCTGCTTTTTTGGACGATTTTCCTCCCGATTTTGTTTCTGATATAATCCCACGGGGATTCCTCGGAAGATAATCTTGCCTGAAGAAGTATCGTGAAACCCTATAAATGCATCTCCGACAAGATCGCCGGTACCCGCATCATCGATTTCAATGGTTCTTCCTTTCCATTCGGTTGCGTTCTCTGTTGATATACAATTCATATCGTTCATTTTATTTCTATTCTTTGTTGTAAAAATTTATTCTATTGTTATTCTTGTAATCGACTTAGTAGTGTCTTTCAAGTGATTAAATGTATATTCTCTTTTAATTTTTGGTAATTTTTAATATTAAGAAGATAAAAAAGAAAAAAACGAAAAAAATGAGATAATTAGAAATTTTAAATTTTGAAGGGGTATGAATTTAATCTATATCTCCAAACTCGCTTTCCACTAAATCTATAGCTAAATTCATATCCTCCATCGTTAACTTCTTTCTATTCGCATGTCGTGTCATCTCAAGAGCTACACCAGTAACGTGCTCAGCCATATTCTCGAGATATTCTATTAGAGCATCAACTGCATCCCGAGCAACCATTTCAGCACCATTATCCTTCATAAGCTTCCTGATAGGACTCCATGCAAATACCTTTTTTGCCATATCTTTTCATTCCTCCACTTTTTGTAACTTGATTTTTTTAAGACTAAATTGAAGTTTAAGAATTTTTCAATAAACTTCTCTATCTAAATATATATCATTCAAATATTTAAACCTTTTGGTTAGATCGGTCAAAATGTATAAGGGGGTTAATAATTTAATAACTTTTATCCGATCGACAAAAATTTGAAGTCTTAGTAAAACAATGGTAGATAACTCTTGCGCGCATTAGAGCAGAGATTTTTGGTAACTTTCCATTTAATAAATGCTTGATCGATCAGTGTTTCCCTAACAATATTGGTACAAAAAAGGAATAAGCCTTATTAAGAAAGATAATTCTCGGACAATGCACTAAAAAAATTGCAATTTAAAGGTACGGAGTTCATATTTACCCATCCTAAAAATTAACGTTCTTTTATGGATGTCCCATGTGAAAGGTCTTTTCTCTTCTCTTTCTATAAGGTCTACGGAGAATATAGTTTTTATTCTCTGAGAGAATATTTCATTAAAAGTTATGCACACCTCGGTGGGTACACCACAAATTTCTTTAAATCTTAGAATAAGTTCATCCTTCATATCCCATTCGTTTACTTTTAGAGCATTTAAAATGATATTATGGGGGGAAATTTTTAAGAAAGGATCACTCATGGAAAATTCATTTTCATTTGGAATAAAATTTCCCAAGGGAATAATTAAGATAGGATTGTTAAATTCTTCAGCTTTTTTTTTTACCACAGAGTTGGCAGATCCCTCCATATTTAGTAATGCTCCACCTTTATGGGGAAATAATGCATATCGGCAGCTAAATAAGCCTAATCCGCTGTATTCTGGTACTTCATGCCCATGGATTCGTTCATTTAGTTCTCTCTCTTTATTAATCCAGGCTTCTGGGGCGGACTCGGGATAACGACAAGCTCGAAGAAGCGTCAAACTCATCTTTTCCTCCAAAACATCGAATGCATATTTCCCTTCATTTATAATGGCAATTCCCCATTTATTATTTGGGGTACTGAAATCAAAATACTTATGACAAATTTTCTCAAAGCGAGCGATGTCACAAGGTGTTTCTGGATGAATTTTGGAAGAAATAGCACATGCCATACCATCAGCAATAACCTCTTGTGAATTGGTAGCTGGGGTGTATTTGATTTTTACCATTATATCTTTCTGGCTCCAATCCGTAAAATACTCCAGAAATAATTGAGGACATTCCTTAAACAAGGTTAAATTTTGATGAATAGTATCTTTTCCGATTACTTTTGAGACTGATAAACGTGAATAAACGGGTCCTTTCTGGATAATGGATATCTTTACGTTTTTGTTATTTTGAAAGGGTAGTAGGTGATTCCAGTACTTAGGAGTTAAATTCCATGCATGATATTTGATAGGCACTCTATCTCGATAGCAAAATGTGAGATTTGATCCCTTTCCGCTTAAGAGGTTTTCATTATTATTTATCATTGCAGATCTTAGCTCGATAAGAGCCCCATTTTGTTTATTAATCTTAATATAAGTGAGATCATTTGAAATTGAATCACCAGAAATTTTCAAGTCTCTTATACTTTTTTCTGATTTTAATGATTTATATTCTTCTGAAGTAAGAAGTTGGAGGGTTACTCTACTGAAGCTTAATGCTTCTATTGAAAATACAGTCCACCACCCAGAGGGTCGAGGATCTATGGAATCCTCGGGATCACCGGGAAAGGGTTGGCAAATATATTCCTGTTCAATATGATCTTTCACTATTAATTTAGCATAAGGAAGTTCTTTTCCTCTCAGTTCTTCTAATTCTTGCTCAAATATTGTACTTGGAATAAAAAGAGGGGACTTTCTTTTCCAGCTAAGTGGATTGAAAAGTAAAAGCTCCCTTTTCGAAGTTGTAACCGTGTGTTTTTTGTTATATGAAAATTGTTCTCCGATATTAATTATGAGTTTATCAATTACTTCTTGTTGATTTTTCCAATCTTCCCAGCAATCATCATAGACTTCGGGAATTGAAGACCCCGGTAAGATATCATGAAATTGATTTTTTAAGGTCTTTTTCCATAAATATTCCATTTGTTTTCTTGGATAAATAAAATCAGAGAAGAAATAGCAAACAATAGATAATAAACTCTCTAATGATGGTAATAAATTTTCAAATTTTCGATTATAACGTTTTACTTGAGCATGATTTGAGAAACAACCCCTATGAAATTCTAAATAAAGCTCATCGTTCCAAATAGGGAAATAAGAACTATAAGGTACAAGATCTTCAAAAAAATTGCTCACAGTGCTCCAGCGAAACCATTTTAATTCTGAAAGCTTATTAACCTCAGCAACCTCCTTGTGTGTAGGTCCATGACCACCATCACTTTTTCCAAAAAACAATCCTACATGGGGACATATCTTTTGATTATCTACATGGTTTTTGAAAGTAGAATAGTCATCTTCATAACGCCACATCCTTTTAACTTGATCTTTAAGTAAATGTCTCCCTATTTCATAAGTTTCCCATGTTTCTAACACTTGCGGATCATAATGAAAGTTCGCGCATCTTAGCTTCGAACCATCGGGAGATTGCCACCAGAAATGGGTGAAAGGAAAGATAGTATCTTTATTCCATGTCATTTTGCTTGTCCATAAAAATTTAACTCCCGATTTCACCAAGATTTGAGGAAGTCCATAATTGTAACCAAATGAATCAAGAAGCCATTCCACTTGGGGTAGTTTGTTGAAATAAGTCTTGTAAAATCTCATTCCGTACAGTCGCTGTCGGATCATAGCCTCATCAGAGGGCATCATAGCATCGGGTTCAACATAGGAGCCTCCTACAAGCTCAATATTGCCTGCCCTTACCTTTGCTTGTATCTCTTTGAACAATTGAGGATTATCTTCTAAGATCCATTCCAAAAGAATTGGTTGACTTAGGGCAAAACAAAATTTATCGGGAAAAAGTTCCGAATGAAGAACTGCCTTAGTATAGGTGACTTGAGCTTTTTTTCGGGTTTGCTCTTCGCGCCACATCCATGCGATATCGATGTGAGATTGCCCCACCATATGCACCGTTAATTTTTGTGGTGGAATTGTGGGTGTTATATTGCTTTTCCATCGTTTCAGCTTGCGTTTGATGCGAATGGTGCTGTTCTCTCCCAACCATCTTTCTCGAACTTCTTTTGTGTCATGTTTAGGTTCTTCACATTTGGAAGTGTCTAATCTAAAATTTTTGGAATAGCATCCTTGAATCTTTAGCAGATTATATTCTTTCAATTTTCCCCATCCTATTATTTGTAGTATATGATATGTACTTCAAAAGAATTCTTATATATTGGCTAAAAGAACTATCCTACAATAGGTTTTCGATTTAAATTATTCTTGTTTTGTTTTAAGTTTCCAAAGATCCGTTGCTAATTGTCTAATATAGTCAATATTTTCTAATTTTTCAATCCAAGATGTTGGAATATCATCAATTCCTAAATATGCTCCTAATAATCCGCCCACCATTGCGCCAACGGTATCTCTATCTTTACTGATTAATACCGTATCCAATAATGTCTCACGATAGGAATCTGGATTTCTAAAAAATGTATAAATAGCGAAAGGAACTGAAGTAAATGCGAGCACATTAGATCCTAAATCCTCTTCTGCCTTCTTTATATCTGTTTTGTTTTCACATAATTGAAAAATTCTGGATATTTTTTCTTTATATTCATCAGTATGAGCAAAATCTCTTAATTTAGTCAAGATATCCGTTCTTTCCTTTTCTATATCATTATTTTCAGGTTTTTTTAATACCAAAATTCCTAATAATTTCGCAAGAGTGGTAGCCCCATCAATTCCCAAGGGATGGGTATGGGTAGCGACGGCAGATCTCTCTACGATATTGTATAAATCCTCTGTATCATAGTAAAAAATTCCCAAAGGTGTGATACGCATTGCCGCTCCATTTCCATAGGACCCTTCTCCTCCAAAGAGAGAGGTCGCAACCTCTTGATAATCTCTTTCTGAGCGCTCTACTATATTAAAGATGGTAGGGGGTCCCATGCCATACCCTCTGTAAGGCTCTCGGGAATAATTCGTATGAAATTGTTCTGCTAATTGCTTAGTTGTCCAATCATTTTTGGTGGAGATGATGGTTTCGGCGATTCCAATCGCCATGGCTGTATCGTCAGTGTATCGTAGGATATTCTGACTTTGGACGTGTTTCAAAAGCAGATCTTTCGTTCCAAATTGAAAGGCAAGCTCACCAATTGCATCTCCTAAGCTGCTTCCGATAAATGCCCCCAAAAATTTTTCCTTTAACTTCATTTATTCCTCTCCATTTTCTCTTTATAAGAATAGAATATAAAGTATTCTCAGAAATAAAAATACTTTGATGTGAGAGATCTTCAGAAAATTGCTCCCTTATATTATTTTTCTAATATTCATCATGAGAGAGCTGTAGATTTATCTTACCTTGAAATTTTAAGGGGTATTAATTAAAAAAAATAATTATGGGTAATTTTTTCGATTATTCTAAATAACGATTAATACCAGTAATCATTTCGACAACTAATTTAGCTTGCTGATCAATTAAAAAGGGGTCAATCAAATCGTAAGTATCTTTTTTTTGATGTGCATATTTACTTGCCTTTTTGGTAATGAAATTGATTGTTCTGAAGAAGCCTTCTTCTTGAAAGAGCATTCCATCACTATAACCCCCGATCCATAAATACCACCTTTTAAGTTTAATATCTAGTTTTTCTGCGGACTCTTCTATTAGCTGTATGAGAAAAGGATTAATCATTTCTTTGGGTACATAAAATGAATCTACCACTTCTAAAGGATTATTCTTTAGCCCTACCATATCAAAATTGATTATTAAGGTGTTTTCTGGAGATAATTCACTTCTGTATTTATTTAAAAATGCGGCAGCACCTTCTTGATCTATTTCTTCTGCCCCAGTTAATATGAACCATACTTCGATATGAGAAAAAGGAGACTCATTTAGATATTGAGCAGTTTTCCATACAGAGTATAATCCTGAAGCATTGTCAAGTGCTCCCGGTGATTCATTTGAGATATAATTAGTGGCTAACGTAAAAAAAAATGAAACGGTTAACCAACCTACAATGAAGATATAAAGCTTTAATCCATAACTTACCATTTCTAAAATACCTCTTCTCTCAAGAATTATTACGGTTATATAAGCAAGCAAGGCAAAAAACACTACTATGAGGAATATAAGAGCAAAGTAAGCACGGATATAGGTAGAGAGATACTGAGATTTTGAGTCATGATGGGACAATAATACAACATTATATTTTTTTGTTTTAGTAGGTTTTAACCGATAAATAAGATTTGATTGAGTAAATGCCACTTTTGCTTCGGGATCTGCTTCTTTTTCTCTCCTGCGTAAGCATGGATTTTTTTTTAGGAATAAATTCCGTTCTTTTATAAAATACAGCATAATTAAAATCCCTATAATAATCGTAAACCAAAAAAGAGATATTAAAAATAATAAAAATATAAGGGAAAGTAAGGAAAATCCATAAAAGAAATTGCTTAATTTAAAGGACTTATTGGATTTATGGACTGCAAACTCTTGCTCTAAAGAATCTACATTGAATTGAGCAAAGTCCTGCTTTAATCGCTTTACCACTTCAAAACTACCCTCTGAGCCTGCTAATCTAGGAATACACCATCTATTCATAAGGTATTCAAATTCATTAATATCACCTTTATATTCGTGAAATTCTTTCATAAATTTTTTCTATCGTTGCGCTCTTTTGAATTTTTAAAGATTTATTGAAATATTTTTTAAACTACTCCTTTCTAAAGGAATAAGATCCGTGTAATCTCCTCCTTTGTTCAAGACCCTCTCTATTCATCGATAATTGCTCCAGCACCTCCGAATAAAGACTCTGAAGCCTTATATTATCTCTGAGGGCTTTAATTTCCGTAATTCCTATTTTAGATGTGGTCATCGTGAGGTTTTTCTCTTCTTGAAAGATTCTTATTCCTTCTTTTTTTAAAATAATGGAATTATTAAGGTTTTTTTCATGAGTGGTGCTACATTCGGTACATTTCCACACGCGATCTGTTAATGTTAAGTTGTTGTTTATCCACCCGTAATTTGAACAAGTTTTAGATAATGTATCGAAGCAATCCACAAAAACGAGGTATTTTCCTTCTCTTTTAACATTTACCACCTTATTCACGCTCAATTGTACCTCCTGTTTTGGCTCTTAATGTAGTGTTTTAGCACATAAATGGATACATTACATGTTGTGTCAATGAAATAACTTGGAGCCCAAAAATAGGCGATCCAGAATGTATATTTTAAGAAATTGTGAAATATTTTCCTCACAGAGCGTAAGGAAAGTCCCTTTAAGGCGTTGATATAGCTCGGTATGTTCAAGGCGGTCTTCTTAGACACCAAGCTGTGAATGTGATCCATTCCACATTCCATTTCTTTTATTTTCAACCCGTATTTCTCCGAAATGTCCTCGAATGTAGTTTTCGAGGAAGTGATGAGTTCATGATCCTCTACAAACATGTGTTGCCGGTATTTACCCACGAAGACCAGAGGATAATGCAAGGAATATACTTTGTGGGCTTCTCTTGTATATTTCAAAATGTCATACTGAGTTTTTTTGGTATTTAAGAAGAAGTAATACCTCTTATTAAAGTTTGGGAGCGTGATGGTTTGATGAGAGATTGAGTGAAGAGTTTCATTCACGAAACTTTCGGGATTAGTTGAAATCACTTTTAAATACCTTGAATTGAATGAAACGATTCATCATTACCTTGAAGGATATATCTTTTTTTCCGTGTAAAACTTGGATTTTGATTTAGCATTTGCTAGTTCAGATTCTTTATTTGGATCGATTTCTAAATCTTATAGGATTTAACCATTTGGAAGTAACTTTTTTCAGAGAATGCTTCCTCTTAGATACAACGAAAATTTTTATCCTTTGCCAGATAATAATATGATATATTAGTATAGATCATATAATCATTTTACTAAAGATAAGCTAAAATAATATTGAGCCATATGAAGAAAATCATTTCAATTACTAAAGGAGATGGCGTAGGACCCGAAGTCATTGATGAAGCACTAAAAATTTTACATATAATTGAAAAATACCGAGATTTTACATTCGACTTACAAGAAGCCCCCGCAGGAGGAGCGGTATGGAAAGAAACGGGAACAAACCTTCCCGAAAAATCATGGAATACAATAATCAATTCAGATGCCCTTCTTTTTGGCGCAATTGGATTGCCTGATCTTCCTCAAGGAATAGCTGAAAGTGCTATCCTAAAAATTAGACAAGGGCTTGATCTCTATGTAAATTTACGACCTATTAAGTTGTATGACCCCCTACGAGATCGATGCCCTCTCAAAGAGGAGTATATTGGAAAAGGAATTGACATTACCATTATTCGAGAAAACACTGAAGGATTATATGCAAATATTGGTGGAATTTTGAAAGACGAGGTTGCCATGAATTCCATGGTCTATACCCGAAATGGATGTGAACGTGTAATTCGTTATGCATTTGAAACTGCAAAATCTCGAAAGCATAAAAAAATAACTTCTGTCGATAAAGCAAACATTTTAAAACCCAGCCAATTATGGCGAAAAATTTTTGAGGAAATAGGTAAAAAATTTACAGATTTGGAACAAGAAAATATCTATGTGGATGCCTTTTGCCAATGGTTAATTAGAGCGCCCTATTCGTATGAAACAGTAGTGACGGGTAACCTTTTTGGTGATATTATTAGTGATGAGGGTGCCTTTTTAATTGGAAGCTTAGGGATGGCTTCCAGTGGGAATATACATCCCGGAAAGGTTTCCATGTACGAGCCCATCCACGGGTCCGCCCCTGACATTGCCGGAAAAAATGTTGCCAATCCCATTGGAGCTATTTTGAGCGTCAAACTTATGATGGAAGAATCGTTTAAATCACCAGAATTAGCACATTCGATTGAAAATGCTGTGGAAGATGCTCTTAAAGAAGGAAGAACAGTGGATATAAAAAGCAATGAATTACCCGTGCTCTCCACCAAAGAAATGGGAGATCTCATCTGTAAAAAGATGCAATCATCTTTAAAAAAGTAAATAAAGAGGAATTTTCTCTTTTACATCTCTATTTTTTAATAATCATCTCTCATACCACCAAAGATAATAAAAGGATGGGAATAACATTAGAACTTAATAACTCTCTTAACTGATTGTATTGAGATAATTGAACATTACTTTCAACTGATCGAACAATTCGAACCTGTATTCCTCTCCAATCTTGAAGAACAATAATGAGATCATCTTTTTTTCCAAATAATTATTAACATCAAATTCTTCAAGCAGAGTAGACCAATCACTATTTTCTGAAATTCTAATACCAATTAATGCCACCTTTTTATCATCTAAGGTGTTGATAATATCAATCACAATATCTTTCCATTCTGGTTTGATATGATCTTGATTTCTTGCATCAAAGATACATAGTACCCCATCAGAGGTCGCCACATCCATAGAATCATAGGTATAATTCTTTAGAGTGATGCCCTTTTCGTATTCAAAGAGATGTTTATTTTTTTCTTGAACTTCATTTTGAATTTTAAATTCAGACAGGATTGAATTTAAGATTTGCAAGCCGGGATTCCAATATTGACTTTTCGTTATAAAGGTAATAGAGATAGTTCGATTTTTTTGGAGAATTTTTTCAATTTCCCTTAACACATCTTTTTTTAATCTTTCTTCTTCAAGATCTTTGCTTTTCATAATGTAATGATAAGAAATTAATCGGAAGGCATCTTTGACATTATCACCGGTTAAAGCGCTTGTTTCAATATACGAGACATTTGTTAACCCTTCTTCTGCCAATTTATTGGTGATTTCCACTCCTTCTTGATAAGAAACAACTCGCTCTCCTTCTAGATCTGACTTATTCCCAATGATTATAACAGGTAGTTCTTTGGATTGAAGTGCTGAATTGATTTGGTTGAACCAATCTACTACATTCTCAAAAGAGGGTTTGTTAGTTAAATCAAATACAATAAATGCCGCTTGTGAGCCAGCATAATAGGTTTGAAAGAATCTCTGGAAGAATCGCTGTCCTCCTATATCCCAAATCGAGAATTTCACCTCATTACCGAGAAAATCGATTGAATGTGAAAGTATATTCAATCCTATCGTTGCCCTATAATCCGTAGAAAATTTATTTTCTACAAATCGACGTACGATGCTGGTTTTTCCCACTTCATGATCTCCTACAATAATAAATTTAAACCGATATTTTCCTCCCGTATCTAAATGCATCTCATAAATTTGATTATTAAGCCGATCAGCTCTCTTAACTTCATATTCAAAATTCGGGATTTCCAACTGAATCATATCATCACTTTGTGCGTTTAGAATTTGGGAAATCTTTTCTGCCAGAAAATAACCATACGGTGAGACTTTATCGATGGATGCCATCGGATCAATAACTAAGCTCACAGTCGCAAGCTTTCCAATGGAAATGAACAATAAACGGTGATTTTCCGTGTCAAAACTAGCTGTGCCAAACTGTTGAAAAGAAAATTCATCACGTATGCGTTCTAAAACGGGATTGATTACAGAAGTGAGGACAGATACAATCTCCATGTTAATTTCTTCCCGTTTTTCGCCAACAATTACCAATCCATCCCTATCGGAAACAATTACCGCCTCAACGTCTTGATTGACATTGAAGAAATTATCGCAGAGATTTTTGAAAAGAAGTGAAATATTGCTACCACTCATTTTTGAGATTCTCTCCAGTTTTTATAAATTTGATATGAATAAAGATTTATTCATTGAATAGTCAATGAAGATATTAATTTAATAAAGAAACTTGGTTTTTTAAAATCTATGCTTTTTTTTTTAAAAAATCCATATCTTACTTATATTTTACAATTTTTTGTTAAATTTTTTGTTAATTTTTTTATTAATAGATTTTCTTATTATATTTACAATATAAAACTATGAAATTACTACAAAAGAGTAAATGGAAAAGTGCCTAAATGTATAATATGTCATATGGAAATCGATAGTTTGTATGATCAATGTCCAAATGGTCATATGATTCACTCTGATTGCTTGTTAGAATGGTTTTCAAACTCGGATACTTGCCCTTTATGCAATACACCTTATAGTAAAGATGTGATTAAGAAATATAAAGATCAATTGGAATCAGCTGAAAGGCAAAAAGAACAAGAGCGTCAATTATTACAAGAAGAGTCTAATGTAGAAGCAATCAAAGATATTGGTAAAAGAATGTTATATTTAAAATTAGTAGATTCAATCGATAACCATATCTCAAACCAAGAATATAAAGAAGCATTAGATCTTATTGATGGCTTTAAACAAAGATTTGAAGATTATAATGAGAACGAGTTGATGTTTTTAACGGGAAAAATTAATTTTTTGAGGGGAAGACATGATATGGCAGTAAATTTTTTATTTAGGCTTGTAAAAAAGGATTTTGAATTTCCCGAAGCATTTTTATATCTGGGAAAAGCATATCAAGCATTAGGCTTACAAGATAAAGCGAAATGGGCCTTTGATCGGGTAAAAAAATAAACGGAACTATTGTAACTTCCAGATATGAAATAATTATCTTCGCCTTAATCTTAATAACCTTAAATAAATAACCTAATTGTTTAGTACGAAATTCTTATTATTTCTAAAAATTAAGAGCGAATTATTTTATCATGACTCCTCAAGAACACTCCACCTTTTAAGGTGGAGATGAATTGAGGTCTATTTTTTTTGGAACAAAAAAATCCGAAAACCATCGCACTTAAACTATTTAAATGATGATTTCTTCTTTTTAAGTAACAGAAGAACGATTCGAGAACCAAGAATCATTCCTCTGGTGTACCGTAGGGACTACGGGATGTTACGCCTTCGGAGATAATATGAGACTTCAGGGGCTCTATTCAGAGTTGTTGGAGCTGTTGTCGAGGAACAAGGAACTTCATCTTGCGAAAGATGAATCTCCACCATGAATGGTGGAGTAGTTCAATAAAGAAAGGATTATTACTTTGATATTAATAATATCAAAGTTTCTAATTCATTAAAATTTCATTTGGAATATTTTTTCACGTCTCATGATTAACTTTCTTAAGAATAAATCCGATACGAATAAATCCGTACCAAAAAAGCCCGTTAGCATCATTGAAGGGATCTTATATGGGATTGGATGCGGATTCGGAGCTTCAGTGTTTGTTCTTGTAGGTCAAGGAGCAATTCTTGCGAATGCGGGATTGCTCGTGAGTTTACTTTTGGGTTCAATATTCATTTTATTATCCGCGCTTAATTATTCTGAGCTTTTAACTAGCCTTCCCAGCGCGGGTGGTGTGTACAATATTGGGAAGGAAGGCGTTGGAGGATCATTTGCCTTTATTATTGGTTTTTTTTTGTGGATTTCTAATATTACAATTAGTGCTTTCTCTGCGATGGTTTTGAATGATACAATTGTTAATATCTTTCCTTCTTTGAAGCAATATAATATTATCTTAATTATAACCTTAATTTGTATAATTGGCTTAATTTCTTTCTATGCCCAAAATCTTTCGAATAAAATTTTAATTGGGATGACGATCATTTTATTGGGTCTTTTTGTTCTATTCATTGTTGCCGCCTTTTTTGCTCCACCACCCTCATCTACTCCGATTCTCAATGTGGATCCCGTAGATCTTTCAAGCTTCGATCTGTTTGGAGTCATCCAAACGTTTGCATTATTATTTATTCTTTTTAAAGGTATTATGTTGAATTTAGCTCATTTAAATCCTAATTTACGAAATCCAGATAAAAATGTGCCTTTAGTCAATGTTGTTGCGGTTGTTGCCAGTTCCATTATCTATTTTCTGATCTTCGAAGCAATTCTTGTCAATATTGAATGGTTTTCTAGAGGCATTCTGTTAACGACCGATAATCTAATGGCGGATGTATTGTACCGAATTTTAGGGAATGTAGGAGCCAGCTTGATGTATCTTGCTCTGGTTCTTTCGACAATTATTACTATAAGCGCTGGTCTGAGCTCTGCTACAGAAGTATTCAAAGCCTTGGTACGAGATGGTTATTTTTCAAAAACTCTGTTTGTAAAAGATCTCAGAAGTAACAAATATTCTGTGAGTGTGATTTTGGTCAATATTATTGTAGGGATCATTTTCATTCTTGTAATACCCTCAACAGGCTTCACCGAGGAGATTATTAGTTTTATCTATTTTTTCTCTATAGCATTTATTAATTTTGCAGCTGTTCTTTTACGATATAAGCGAAAAGAATTAGATCGACCCTTCAAGGCTCCATTATTTCCGGTTCTTCCGATTACTGTAGGTGGTGTCTGTTTGTTTCTGGCATTTATACTTTCTTTCCAAGCCATAATTCTTGGAGTATTTATTGGTATTCTCGGTCTGCTTATTTATCTTTTATTAATTGCAGATCGGTATTCCAAAATCATCACACTTTCAGGAATAAAGTTCTTAAGTATAATCGTTGCGGGATTTGTTATTTGGGTTATAAAAAATTTAGGTATTGTCACCTCAGATATGCCAGGAGGCTCGTCTCTCTTTCTTGATGTGTTGCTAAGGATTATGATTTTTTTCTGTGTCTTTGGCTTTTTGACGGTCTTTTTGGACTTTATTAGTCTGCGAGAAATAGTGAACTTTTTTGTAAAACGTTTTGAGAAAGAGAAGGTTGTTATTAAAATTGGAGCGGGAGAAATAATTGAGATAAAGAAAAGGGAAAAAGGAGCAATTTATACCGTTAATTATGTTATTGGAATCATAGAAATTTTAGGAGCACTATTTACTTTTGTATTAGTATATATATTAACGATTGATTTGATTGTTGTGTTAGAGATGGATTTAGTTGTTGTTGTATTAGATGCTCAAGCAAGTAAATATGTAATTATTTCCTCTCTGCTTATTTTTGGTTCAGCCTTTCTACTAAGGGGCATAAGTAGGCTTTATTATAACTATGAAACAGTTAAGCTAGGAATGTAGAATCAATTTTAATAATCCTATATTATAATATAATACTTATAAGTAGTAGCATTTAAAATAGAATTTGAATAGGAAAAAAAATTGCAATGATAAATCAACACTTGACTGTTATTAATCAGATTAAAGAAATTTATGCCTATTTTTCATCTATTAAAGCCTTTAGGAATTTAGTTCCAGAGGTAAGGACTAACATTTCTGGAGCCCTTTCCAATGCAACTAATAAAAATGGTATTGCAGCCATTGAGGGAAGGATTACTGTTATAGGAGATTATCCTAAAGCGTGTGGAGATATAAAGTTTGGAGTTTCAGATCATACAGCAAGGCTTCTACTTACAGCAAGAAAATTTGATGCAGAGATCCATTTTGTGATGAATCTCAAGTATGAGTCTTTTTTCATAGAAAAAATTGAGAATCAAAACATACTAAGTTTAAGAGAAATTCAAAGAGAAAAACAACCAGACCATCTAAAAAAAAAGGAACACTCGACAATGCAGTGGTTAATAAAAGAATGCTATGACGAGATGGGAGTAATTCCGGATATCATCTGGGATAAGGGCGCGATGGGAAAAGAGCCTATGATTCGATTATTTTCAAAAAATGCAGAAGATATGATTTCTAAATTAGAATTACTTTTAGAATGTTCTAATGTAATTTAAAGAGCGTCTCGATGTGTTTTGCGTTTTTCTTCTAGCGTATCTCTGAGGAGTTTAATCGCACAAAGGTCACCACACATGCTACATACCTCATCTTCGTCTGTTTCTCCACTCCTTGCACGGATCTTTTCGGCAAATTCGGGATCTATGGAGTTGGCAATCATCTCTTTCCAGTCGAGATTTTTTCGAGCAATATCCATTTTATAGTCTCTCTCTGAGGCTTTCATTCCATATCGAGCGATATTTACAGAATGTGCTGCGATCTTTGAGGCAATAACACCTCGCTTTACTTCTTCTTTGTTTGGAAGGCCCAAATGTTCTGAAGGTGTCACATAACAGAGAAAGTCTGCCCCAGCTAAACCCGCAATAGTGCCGCCAATTGCACTTACAATTTCATCATATCCCGGTGCTATATCCGTTGTTAAGGGTCCCAATACATAGAAGGGGGCACCTTCACATAAAGATTTTTGAATCTTTATATTTTGTTCAATTTCATGTGCGGGAATGTGTCCCGGTCCTTCTACCATTACTTGAATATTTGCCTTCCATGCTCGCTTCACTAATTTTGAAATCTCCATTAATTCCCGTATTTGCGCATAATCCGTAGAATCAAAAATCCCTCCTGGTCTCATTCCATCTCCCAATGAGAGGGTAAAATCATATTCTTGGGCTATTTCCAGCAAGTAATCATATTGCTCGTTAAAAGGATTTTCTTGTTCATTATATAATATCCATGATGCTAAAAAGGTCCCTCCTCTCGATACAATACCCATTATTCTGGGATGTTCTACTAAATATTCTACGATCTCTTTTGTTACTCCTACATGAATCGTAAAAAAATCCACGCCCTCTTTTGCTTGTTCTTCAATAACTTTAAATAGATCATCTTCATCTAAATGTATTATGGCTCCTTTTTTTTCTAGTGCCCGTAGCGCAGATTGATAAATGGGAACTGTTCCCAATGGGATATGAGTCTCTTTCAAAATATGTTTTCGAATCTCTTGCACATCC
Organism: Promethearchaeota archaeon; assembly: GCA_008080765.1. GTDB lineage: Archaea > Asgardarchaeota > Lokiarchaeia > Sigyniarchaeales > SOKP01 > TEKIR-8. The sequence goes on from SHMU01000002.1 coordinate 47,519, forward strand.
TTTTCGGTAATCCCGCTGCTTAAGTCCATGATTGTATCTGCGCCGAATTGTTCGGCGATTTTTGCCTTTTCTACTTCATCTACAAGATTGCATACTCTTTTTGATGACCCTACATTTGCGTTTATTTTAACAAATAACCCTTCTCCAATACCTAAAGGCTTAGTTTCTCTTCTATTGGATTTTGGAATAATGATTCGTCCTTTCGATATCCCTTTTCTGATGATTTCATTATTAACTTTTTCATTTTTTGCTACAATCTCCATTTCTTTTGTTATTTTTCCCGCTTTCGCAAGTTTGATCAAATTTGACAATGTAATAACCTTTTTTCAGTACAGCTGTTGTTTTTATTCTGTATTTTATAAATTCTTATTTGATTATATTTTTTTCTTAATATTTCTTAGTCTTTTTCTTACACTCTAAAAATTAAATAGAAATATCAATAAGAGGTTATAAAAAGGCAAATTAGTAAAGAAAAGAAAATTATGGAGAGAAAATAATTACAATCCTTTTACTCGAATAATTTGAGAAACTCGTTTTTCTCTCCCAGTTCTCTGAAATGTGGTGATGTTTTGATTGCATCGAATAGAGGGTGCCCGCGCTTTTTAGCTTCTTTTAAATAATGTAGACAATTGATATAATCTCCTTTTTTAAGATAATACCATGCTAGATTTTCAAAAATGATGGGATGCATCTCCTCGAGATGCTCTAAGGCGTATTGTACTATCTTTTCACAAGTTTCATCCATTACATCAGCAACCATATAGCTATCCGTCATATTTATTAATAGGGAAGGGATAAGAGGTTCAAATTGAATTTGGGAAAAACCTCCTTTTGGTTGGATAAGTTTTCTCTCTGAAAAATCCAAGGAATTCCAATAGTTTTTAAGTAATTTTAAAGCGATTTCACTATGTTCTTTCGTTTCTTTTCGATTTAACGCATATAGAACATTGGACAATGAAAAGGGATGATTTAAAACCTCTTTTTCCTTAAGGGAAATGTCAATATATTTATCAATAATATCTTGTCTTCCGGTATAAAATGCCGCCATTATAACACCGGTGATAAGCATGGGCAATTTCCCTATTTGTTTTATTCCTTGTTCATATACATTTATTGATTTGTCCCATCTATTCTGAGAGCCATAAAGATATGTAAGAATTTCAAAAAGCTTTAATGGGGGTTTAGGTAAATCTAATGCTAATTCCATTACTTCAATTGCTAAAGATATTTTTGAATCTTTAGCTTTTTTTACATAGTTTTGAGTTTTAAATTTATCCGTTTCTAAAGTTACATTTGCTAGGTACCAACCAACATTATATAGGAATGATGCTCTCTGTTCTAGATCAACAGATTCAGCTACTTTCTTAATATAAGATACCCAATCTCCTTTTGAAAGATGTTCCAATGTAAGAAGACAAAGCCTTCTATTACTTCTAAGTATCAATGTGATTTTTTCTGGCACTTCTTCATATTTATCGATAAGAACCTCAAATTCTTGGTCAGTTAAATGGTCTAAATACCCATTTTTGATGAGATATAACATTACAGGAGTATATCCTGAGTTGAATCGTTTTGCAATCTCATCTTTGAATACTCGTTTAGCTTTTGGATCTCCTCTGTCCACTAGTTTCTTAAGAATAGAAAACGCCAAACTAGAATGAAGGATTTGTGTATTATAATCATGTTCTGCCCATACTTGTAAATTTGAGCAATGACCCCAAAATTCTTCTTCTGGAGATATCTGAATTGTTTTATTTCTATGTCCTTCCATACTTTTATCCAATAATTCAGCAGCTTCATCAATTGATTGGATTTCATCAAATGATGTGATTTTATCTACTGGGATATTTAATAACAAATATTTACATTTATGAAATTTCTCATCTCCAATATAAATGAATGTATTATTTTTTTGTAATTTTAAAGAAATATAATCATTTACAATAAATTCTTTCATTTTATCATCCATTTTTCCTTACTACAAAAATAGCTTAATAAATATTTCTATATTTAATCTCTAACATACATTACTTTTTAAAACTATCTTAAATTTCCGAATAAGTAGTTAAGCTATGAAACAAATTGCTAAAGGAGAATTATATTAATCAAAACCAATCTTCAATCTTTTTAAGAGCTCAATTAAGGATTCTGTTAGAATATACTCCTTTAATTCTATAAAAGGGACGAATCTTGCTTCTAATGCATCATCATCTGCTATTGGGGCTTGGTCTGGGGAACCTTCTATTTGTTCCACAAAATAATTTAACAAAACATAATGATATTTAATTTTACCCTCCTCATCATACATTATTTTATCGATAATTCCCGCTAGTTTAGTGACTCTGGTTTTAAATCCAGTCTCCTCTTCTGCTTCCCTCACAGCAGCATCTTGCACTCTTTCCCCTAAGTCTAAATGCCCTCCCGGAATGCTCCAATAATTTGCATCCGGTTCATATTTTCTTTTTACCAGTAGAAGAGTATTATCTCTAACTAACATCACACCTACTCCAATATGGGGTCTCACGGGATATGTGCGGGTATCAAATGCTGTTAATTCTTCACGCTTCATTTTCCATTCTTCTTAATATTGGGGATTTATTTTTTTTTATGATTTTAAATTCTTTGGCTTAAAACCTCTTAAACCTCCTAATCTTTCCTACCATCGCGCTTTTTGTCCCAACTTAATATCCAATATTGGGGTTCCATTAATGGCATCGAAATTTTTAACATATAATGTTGTATCTTCTACTTTTATTAGTTCCACATTCGAGATTCCAATTCTTGATAATCGTTCTGGGGTTCTTGAAGCAAATATACCCACTTCTTTACTATCTAAGCCGCGACGGAAGGTTGATCGTATGGTTCTTTGTTTATGGAAATAAAAAATAACTGCAATCCATTTTTCATCCTCTATTTTATAGAGAAAAGGTCTCTGAGATTCAAATAAATGTATTTTAGTTGTAGAATTCCTATTTCCCTTAACTCCAAATCCACTCTCTCGTTCCAATGAGTTTTCTACAACGCCAATGGGAAAAATTTGATAAGGTTTATTTTTATTGTATAAACACCTATGACAGAGAGATTGCCCATCGATTATTTCCAATTTATCGGATTCTATCTCATTATTACATTTTGAACAGATCATAGTCTAAGTTATCAAATTTACATTTTAATTGAATTTTGCGGTTTCATCTTAGTTATAAAAGCGAAAAGACTCTCTTCATTGAAAGCATCATATTCCGATGGGTTCTCTATTATCTTATACGTACATTTAATTTACATTAACAAAATTCGAATAATATGTGTATATGAGTATCATGTTACATCCATGATATTGCTATATTTAAATTATAATCTTCTAAAAATCTATAACTCCAATAAAAAAACTAAAGAAAAAGTAGAGAGTGAATTAAGAATGGCAAATTTAACTTTATACAAAATGGAACCCCTTAAGAAAGGTGGATTAAATGATGAAATCTTACAGAATGCTGTAAATTTGGGATTGATTACACAGAGCGAATTTGAGGTACTACAAGCTATTAAATATAACAAAACAATAGAAGAGTCTTCACAAGATTTAAAAGAAATCCTAATTCGGTTAACCCAGAAGAAGTTAATAAGAAAAGTCCATTAAAACCCCATGTGTCAAGGTTTTTATTTATTCCACATTTCTTTCTGATTCTTATTTTTATTTGGCACCTTTAAAGCTTTTTTCAGTGTTTAGAAACTTATACATTTTATCTAAATCTCCTTTTTAATCAAGCTGCCGCCAATTATTTCGTTAAAGAATAATTTACTAAAATCGTCTTAAAAAGAACTACGTATAATTTTAAAAATAATTTTAAAATTTCGAATCTTAATTTACTAAAAATAATAATTAAAAAGAGTTGATCACAATTACTCAACCACAAAAAATCGTATTAATTGGTGCAGGCTCCTTGCAATTTGGTCTAGGAGCTGCAGGAAGCATTTTGCATAGTTCTATATTGGAAGGTTCTACCATAACTCTTCATGATATAAATCCAGAACATCTGGAATTAGTCCATCAGGCATGCCAATCAGCAATTGATAAAGAAAGTCTCGATTATCAATTGGAATCAACAATAAATAGAGAAGAAGCTTTGAAAGATGCTACATTTGTCATTAATTCTATTGAAATCGGTCCCAGATTTGAACTGTGGGATCAAGATTTGCATATTCCTCATTGGTACGGAAATCGCCAAGTATTTGGTGAGAATGGAGGTCCTGGAGGATTATTCCATTCATTACGTATTATTCCCCCAATTCTCGATATCTGTGCTGATATCATGAAAATTTGTCCAAATGCGTTTCTTATTAACTTTTCTAATCCTATGAGCCGCATATGCTTAGCAATAAAGAGGAGATTTCCCTCATTAAAGTTTGTGGGCTTATGCCATGAATTAGGCCATTTTAAAATGCATTATGCCAGAATGCTCGATACTGATTTGGATAATTTAGAGATCCTCGCAGGTGGATTAAATCATTTTGGTGTGGTATTAGAAATCAAATATAAGGATAGTGGTAAGGATGCTTATCCTGATATTCGGAAGAAGGGTCCAAAATATCTGGAAAATATTCAACTTTTGGATGTGTCGCTCAATAAATTTATCTTAGAAACCTATGGATACGTTCCATATACCACCGATAGCCATTTTGGAGAATATATTCATTGGGCATGGGATATTGCCGATATCTCCGGGATTAAAGAATTTCGCGATACCTACCAGGCATCATTACGATTTGAAGAGGATAAGATAAAACGAAGGATTCAGAAAGGTAGAGGAGCAAAGCTGGTAAGACCTGATCATGAAAGAGCCATTCCCATTATAGAAGGCATATTATCTGATTCCAATCATACGGAAATTTCGGTAAATATTCCAAATGAAGATATAATTACCAATTTACCCAGAGATCTTGTAGTTGAATGTCCTGCGAAAATTACTAAAGAAGGCGTTCAAGGGCTTAAATTAGGTAATTTTCCGAGAGGATTGGATGCTCTTTTGCGACATCAAGCATCAGTACAAGATTTAGTCGTAGAAGCGGTATTACAAGAATCTAAACAACTTGCACTTCAAGCCTTACTTGCTGATCCCGTAGTGCATAGTACTGATGAGGCGCAAAAAATCTTGGAAGAAATGATAAAACAACAAAAGGAACATTTACATCTGAAATAATCGTTCTAACTTGTTCTTTTTTCCATTTTAACATTTAAATTTATTTTCCTTTTTTATTATTATTTCATCTGGAATTCCGTCTAGTTTTTCATTTACTAAACCAAGAAACATCATTAAGAAATTCATAATTGTCATTCCGCTAATTAAAATCCGAATATTTTTACCTTTTGGAGACAGAACCTTATTTCTTAAACCAATAAAATATTTAAAAGAGATAGAAAAAATATAAGAGCTTTTTTAATTAGCTCATATCTTGAATTTCAACTTCAAATTCGGAGAGCAATTTATTAAGTTTTTTTATTTTAGCATTTACATTTGGTATATTCGACAAATGAAAATCCTCTCCTTTACTTGTATGTAGGGTAATACTTCCCGAAGCTAGAGCAATAAATTCAAATACATCAACTATTTCCTTCTTTATTCGAAGGTTTTGAGTAGGATATCGATTTGCTTCAACAAAAAGACCTTGTTTATGATAGAATTCGTTTTGTTCTATTACCCAGTAATCAAATCTTGTACTAATGATTATGAAGAGTAATATAAATCCAATAATCCCCGTTACGATAAGATAAAATTGCGTTGTCATCTCAATGTTAAATTCTTTGGGCATGGGTATCCAATCTAGTTGAAAATTAGGAACTATTAAGAAAATGAACAATAATACAGCGATGATTATTATTAATACCAAGATAAAGAATTTCTTTGATGAGAAATTAAATGCCACCACAAAAAGATTCACTGCAAACACAATCATCCATACAAATCCGTAGATTGCAATGGGATCACCAGCCATCAATTGAAGTATAAATAATACAAGAGAAGTGACGAATAAGGGATAAAAAAAGATCACTTTTGAATATTCTCTTAAATTGACTTTTTCAATTTCTTTTTTTTTAGGTTCTTGTGCTAAGTTTTTTTTTTCTTGTTCTGAACTCATTTTTTATAACCTTTAATAGATTAATAGTTTAATTATGACATACAGAATAAAAAAAACTCAGCTTATAACCTATAAGATAAGTAGGATGAAGAAGTGAATTCTTCATTCTTCAAGATACTAAGGCTTCCTGTTAAAATGCCAGTACTATATGCAGAGTGGTTAAACCTTATTATAATAAGGATTATTCATGAAATTCATGAAATTACTGGTGCTAATCACCGAATCACAATTTTGACAAGTTTGTATGATAAATGGAAGCGCACCAATTTTATCGATGTAATATCTTTGCCATTTTAAGGTATATTGTGCCATTGATTTAATCATTTTACCTCCAAAAGGAGCCAATTCTGCTTGTATTTCGTAGAAGCCTTTAAAAGCTGCGATAGCTTGTTCCTTAAAATCATTGTCAATCGGTATTGGTTGAATAGAAAGCTTCAGATTTAAATTAGCATTACAATATGGACATTTTGGTATTTTGTTTCACCAGAGTTTATGGGTTTTTTCTATTTATACTAATATTTATGAGTCTAAAATATGTGATCTTTTAAAAAATTATGCAAGAAAGTAGTATATCAATAAGAAAACAATGAAAGTCACGAGAATAGCATAAAAATCGAAAAAAAGAATAAAAAAAAAGACTATATTTAAATTATTTGCTGATATATTTCTTCAAGATATAATGCACACCAATCCCTATTCCCCATCCAAGGATACCAATTGGGCTCCAAGGAAACCCTCCCGTCAGTAAATTTAATACGACCATATCTACACATGCGGGGATATATACATGTAAATGAATTCTAAAGGTCCATTTTAAGGCGTTTCTAGCTCTAAACATTAAGATCCAATATAGTGAGTAGTGTGCGCTCAACCCAATTAACCAGCCCAGTGCTACAACCGGCAAAATTGCAATATCTAAAGACAAGACGAAAATTGTTATAGTTATTGCAATCAATCCTACAACATAAATTACCATATGCCCTAAAAAGCTCCATTTCCACGCAACAAACCACTTAATTTTCGCTTGAATTTCCTTAGGGTCGACATCTTTAGCCTTTTCATTGAGCGAAGTTTCTGCCTTTTCCTTTAATTGCTTGTATTTCATCGCAACATAGGCATGAAAGGCTAAGAAAATACCCCAAAAAAGGAGACTAATGAAGGGGCTCACTGTGTCAATAGGTTGGATCACTAATCCACGAATAATATTCAAGGGATTATATCCTATATAGAAGGCTGCATGAATGATAACCCCTTTTTTCACCGCCTCAATTGATTTCTGGTAAAAGTAGATGTAATAGCCAAATGCATGAATAATGACCGCCACTCCCCAGAGAATTGAACTTAAAATACCGTCTACCAGATCAATAGGGAAGAATAATGCATAGATTAAAACTTGAGCAACAATGAAATAGATGATATGTGCTATCAATAAATAAAAAATGACCAGCTTAAATGTGGAAATTTTACGAGCTTTATCTTCGGTGATACCTGCTTCTTCTCGCATAAGCTTTGCTTTTTCCTTCTCCAATTTCTTATCCCAGGTAATATATCCGAGACCATGAATGCCCAATCCAATACCCCATAGAAGTAAAGGCCAATAGAAGTAAATTACATTAAATAATCCTAAAATGCTTATATTTCCAAAAAACACAATAAGATTTACCATTCCATAGACCCACGCATGGAAAATAAATAGTATTTTAAAGGGGGATTGTGTCTTTAGCTTAGCCAGAAAAGGCGTGACTGCATAATATATCCCGTATATCAGCGCGTGAATTCCTACACCAATGCCCCAGCCTAATATAGGATAGATGGGCCAAAAGAACGTGATCCCTGTTGCTCCCATCGCTAGAAAGTATAGCAGTACCAACAAACCCATCACAGCAGCATACGCAAAGAGATGTATCACCAAAATGATACTCATCGCTTTTTCCGTTTTATCTGAAGATTCCAATTTCTTTTCAATTTTCTTTTCATTCATTATAAATTCATACCTCTTATTGTTCATTAATTAAAGTTGTTAAATAATAAAGAGATACAGATATATAAAGACTTTATATAGACCATTATTTCTTCAATTAAGTAGTCCAATTTTTGCAAATTATGAAAATATCACATATAAATTTAGATGATGTTCTTAACCAATATTTCATATCAAATATATTTAGGAAAAGAAAAAACGAATTAAGAATAAAAGAAGAGAATGAAAAAAATAAACTTAGATAAGAATAGGAAAAAAATGAAAAAAGAAAGAGTATAGGAATAATTCGTGGTGTCTAAGTATTTTGTTTAAGCATTTCGTCTAAGCCATTCTTTTGCCACTTCTACATTATCCGCCTCTAGCAGCTGCAGCCCAGCAGGACCTGCTTTAGCGGAGTAATTTTCCACGGTCATACTTGTTAGTCCTGGATTTTCAGGCTTAATTGTTATGAAGTACTTTATCCCAATACTTGCAAATGTGGGAAAAATATCAGTTTCGATGAAATTATGGATCTCTTTTTTAAAATTACCTGTAGCACTACTTGAGTCCACAATCCATGCGATCCCACCATGCTTTTGGGCATGTTTTACACCCTCAATTAATACAGCCTCCTTAAACTCTTCCAAAGTTACATTATAGGTGGTCCATGTATCGATTATTGCTTTACACGAGCCATCCCACTCGCTTATCATCTTACCAGGTACTTTTTGAACGATCATTTTAAAAAGTCACAAGTTGAAGCCTCCCCGCCCTAAAGGACGGGGATTCCCGCGAGTCCACTAAGCATTAGCTGACGGGCATATCTTAGGGCTGTTTGTCGCGGTAAACCCCTTCCACGTGCGTAGAAAGGATTCCTCCTTCAAGGAGGGTTGATGCGATAAGTCATCGGATGTCAAGAACTTTACCATGATATTCACGGC
>SHMU01000003.1:0-37536 GCA_008080765.1 Promethearchaeota archaeon
TATTATACAATTTGTTTAAACTATATTATTTATAGTTGATTACTTCCAAGATGTTGCTAATTTTTCTCTAAAATTATTAAAATATATCATAATGTTTTTATAAATGAATTAAGACTAATTATGTGATAACGCATAAATACGCATTTTTTTGATTATTAATTGATGGGTATACAAACAAAAGTTAGGGGTATAAACGAATGGAAAAAAAAATTAAAAACCAACAGTTCAAGATAGACAATGAGATCTCCACAGAAATAAAAGAATATTTAGACAATTATCCTTTTTTAATAATAATTGGCAAATATGACCACGTTCTAGGTCCAAAAGCGTTATTTTCCCCAATCACATTTGACAATGATCGATTTGTTAAAAATTTATTACGAGATGCCTTAAACACGAAAAATAAATTTGTTATTTTGAATTATTATAATTTTTATTCTCAGATATGTAAAGTCGAAATAAAAGATTTAGAAGCGAGAGGACAAAAACAATTATACGCTATCATTTTATTAAGACATAGTTCTCTGCCATTAATCCCTATTTTACATTTTAAACGTATGGAGATGATTTTCCGAAAAATTGGAGAAAATACCATCTTGGCAGACGATCCTGAGGTATTTAATTCTTACTTTAAGGCTATTCAAAAGATATATATCGATAGGGCTGAAATGACTCCTTTGGAGGCTTTCCAACTTAAAATACGGAGCGGTATCAATACAATTCAAGGCTTTTGCGAGTTAATCTATGAAGAAAAAAAAGAAGCGGGTACTATTGCAGAAAATACCGTACTTAATTATATTCAGTTAATGCTTGATTCATGCGATGATATTATCAAAGCATTAGAAACAGATCTGAATAAATCCTTACAAGGATAATGATAAATTAGAAAATAAGAGTTAATAAAACCTAGAGAGATTAATGTGGTTTATGAGTAAAAAGTATGAAAATGATTTTTTTAAGTCAAAAGAACGAATCCCTTTAAAATCGCTTATACTATATCTCTACATTATCTCTGTAAGATTAAAAGAATATAGCATGGATCTCACTTTAGTAATGAGATAAAAAGGTGAAAATGTGTCAGCCAACGATTTGAAATACAAAAATATTTTTGAGGAAATGGAACAAGCAGTTTATATTACTGATCCAAACAATTATAATATTCTTTATCTAAATAAAACGTTACAAGACTTATTTCCTGGAGATAATATAGGAAAAAAATGTTATAAAATTTTCCAAGGTTTTGACGAGCCATGTCCCTTCTGCACAAATGATAAATTATTTGGGAAAAATCCAATCTCCCCCTATATCTGGGATTTTTACAATAAAAAGATAGATAGATGGTTCCATATTACGGATCAAGTGATTTTTTGGAAGGGAAGAAAAGTAAGATTTGAAATGGCAGAAGATATCACGGAAAAAAAGAAACTACAAGAAAAAGTCAAAGAATCTCAGCAACAATTGAATTCTATTCTTTCAAGCATCAAGGATACGGTTTTTGTAATATCTCCGAATCATGAAATACTTTATAATAATGAAACGGCTCATGATCTATTTGGAGAAGAATTAGTGGGAAGATATTGCTATAATATCATTAAAGGGAATAAAAAATCTTGCGAGAAGTGTCCTATGGAGCATATATTTGGGGGAGAATCATGTCAAGTGAGGGTTGGAAAATCTATAAAAACCCCTAAAAGTAAAGATCCAAAATATTTTGATGTAATGTTTACTCCCATCAAAGATTATGATGGAAAGTTTGCCATCATAGAAGTATTAAGAGATAATACCGAAAATAGAAAATTAAGCGCCGATCTACAAAAATCAATAGGGAATTATCAACATCTTTCCCAAGAATTAGAAGACATACTCGATGCCATTCCGGGATTGGTATTTTACAAGGATAAAAATAATAGATTTATACAAGTCAACAAATATATAGCAGACGCACATCATATTACTAAGGAACAGTTAATAGGGAAAAGTTTGTTTGAATTATATCCCAGAAAGGAGGCACAAAAATACTGGGAAGATGATCTACGAGTAATAGAGAGTGGAAAAGCCCGTCTAAACATTGAGGAGAGATGGCAAACTGAAGAGGGGACAAAGTGGATTAATACTAGCAAAATTCCATATCTAGATGAAGAGGGTAATGTAAAAGGAATAATTGGAGTATCCATGGATATAACAGATAAAAAAAAATATGAACTTGAACTCAAAAAGCATAGAGATCATCTCGATTATTTGGTAAAGGAACGAATCAAGGAGCTTAATTGCTTATATTCCACCATGGAATTGATCGAAATCCATCATTTTGATATCGATACTCTTCTCTCTGAGATTGTGAAAATACTGCCTGAGGCTTTGCAATTCCCATCTATTGCTTGTGCAATGATAAAATGTGAAAATCATACATATGAAACCAAAAATTTTCAAAAAACGCAATGGTGTCTCACAAATGATATTAAAATAAAGAATTATGTTGTAGGAAAGATATATGTATGCTATTTAGAGCTTTTAGACGAACATAAATATGAATATCATGATGATCCTTTTTTAGAGGAAGAAAAAAATTTGTTGAGAAGTATTGCACATCAAATATCCCGTGCTCTCACGAGAAGAAAGTCTCAATTAACTATAGAAAAGACACAAAAAAAGTTTAGAAATACATTTGAACAGGCTGCTGTAGGAATTGCTCATATATCTCCCAAAGGAAAAATCCTAGATCTCAATCAAAGATTTTGTGATATCATAGGATATACAAAAGAAGAAATGCTCTCTAAATCATTGGAAGATATAACACATAAAGAGGATTTAGAAGAGGATACTCATTCTGTATCACTGATGTTGAATGGAGAAATTAATACATATTCCATGGAAAAAAGATACATTCATAAAAGAGGTTCAATAGTGTGGGTGAATTTGACGATTTCTTTGGTCAAAAATACAGACGGTCAGCCCGAATACTTTATTACTGTAATAGAAGATATCACCAAAAAAAAGAAAATGGAAGAACAGATTAAAAAAAATGAAATATTATATCGTACTATTGCCGAAAATTTACCGAATGGAATATTACACATTATTGATAGTGAATTTAATTATATCTATAATGCTGGAAAAGAACTTGAAACATTAGGATTAACTAATGAGATGCTAGTAGGAAAGAATATAAAAGATATTTTAGATCCTAAAGCTGCTCAATTTGTAGCTTCAAAATATAGGGAATGCTTGAAAATGAACGAAATTGTATCATTTGAAGGTGATTTTGGAGGTCGTTCTTTTATGGTTAATGCAATTCCTTTGGCAGACAAATTAAATAAGATTCACCAATTATTGGTGCTTTCAGTGGATATAACAGAACGAAAAAAGTTAGAAAAAAAATTACAACTCTTAGTTAATGATTTACAACGTTCCAATAAGGAATTGGAACAATTTGCCTATGTTGCTTCGCATGATCTACAAGAACCATTACGAATGGTGGCAAGCTTTACCCAATTGCTACAAAAAAGATATTCCGATAAATTAGACACCGATGCGAATGAGTTTATTGAATTTGCAGTGGATGGGGCAAGACGTATGCAAGCATTGATAAATGATTTATTAATTTTATCAAGAGTGGGCACAAGAGGAAAGCCCTTCAGGAAAACAGATATGAATATTATTCTCAATCATGTAAAATCAAATTTGTATAACTTAATTAAAAAATCTAAAACGAACATTAATAGCGGTCCGTTACCGGTAATTATTGCTGATGAAAATCAAATGATCCAATTGCTACAAAACCTTATTTCAAACGCAATAAAATTTAAACGAGATGAGCCCCCACAAATATATCTTCATGGAGAGACTTTGGATGATAAATGGGTATTTTCCGTCAAAGATAACGGAATTGGAATTGATCCTAAATACTTTGAGAAAATCTTTATTATTTTTCAACGTCTTCATAAAAAGGACGATTATGGAGGAACTGGCATCGGATTAGCCTTGTGCAAAAAAATAGTCCAAAGACACCACGGCAAAATTTGGGTTGAATCCAAAAAAGATGAGGGTTCAATATTTTATTTTAGTATTCCAAAAAACGAAAAAAATATAAATAAATAGGGAAAAATATGGACTCAAAGCAAATAAGACCTGTAGAAATATTATTAGTAGAAGATAATCCCGGCGATGTGAGATTAACGAAAGAAGCTCTTAAAGAAAGCAAAATAATTAACAATTTACATACTGTTTATGACGGAGTGGAAGCGATGAATTATCTGCTAAAAAAAGGGGAGTATGCAATTAGAATAAAACCAGATTTGATCCTTTTAGACCTCAATTTACCCAAAAAGGATGGGCGAGAAGTTTTGGCAGAAATAAAGCAAGAAAATAATCTGAGACGAATCCCGGTGGTTATATTAACTACATCCGAAGCAGAGGAGGATATTATGAAAACCTATAATCTGCATGCGAATTGTTACATTACCAAACCCGTAGATATGGATCAATTCATCAAAGTCGTAAAATCTATAGGAGACTTTTGGTTTAGTATTGTAAGATTACCGCCAAATGGTCATATAGGAAAATGAATATAGGCCTTTATTTAGGTATGAAATGAAAAGATTATAATTGGGGGATGGAATAAGATTTATATTAACATATTATTAATAGAAGATAATCCCGGCGATACCCGACTCATTGAAGAAATGCTAAAAGGAGTGGACAAGTTTCAATTTAAATTAACAAACGTCCAAGAATTATCACAAGCAATCAATGAATTAAAACAAACCAAATTTGATATTATCCTTCTTGATTTAGGATTACCAGACAGTTCAGGATTTCAAACGCTTATTAATACGAGGCGAGTTGCTCAAAATATTCCCATCATTGTCCTCACGGGCTTGAAAGACGAGGATCTAGCAAGAAAAGCAGTTCAAGTAGGAGCACAAGATTATCTCGTAAAGGGTCAAGTGGATTCAGAGCCGTTGATTCGATCGATATTTCACGCTATAGATAGGAATGACATGATAAGAACGATTAGATCCTTAGCAGATGATTTATCCAAAAAAGAAAAAAAACTAAGAGACATAATTCAAATTTCTCCTATCGCAATTATCATAACTGACACGAATGGTATTATACAATTTTGTAACCCTGAAACAAAAAAACTTTTCAAAGGAATGGAAAAGACGCTAATGGGAAGAAGATTTAAGACTCTGGTGGACAATGAAAGAACATCACATCACGTTTCAATTAGAATGAATGAAGATGAAATTAAATATGCCGAAATTGAAACTGTAGATTTCACCTGGGAAATGAAAGATGCTAAGCTAATAACTTTAAGAGATATAACAAGAGATATTGAATATAAAAAATTATTGGAAGAGTCGGAGCATAAATATCGACATTTATTTAATAAATTTCCCTTTCCCATGGTTGTGTTAAACAAAAATGGATTGATTTTGGATTGTACCAGCAATTTTACTACCTTAACTGGAATTAAGAAGCAAAAAATTGTAAATCATTCGTATAAAGAGACATTTTTGAAGCCTATTGAACAACTTCAACTCTTTTCAGAAATATATGATCTAGATTCTATACAAGAATTACCCGACTTTTTTGAATTATGTCTTAATACCTCGAATCGGCATAAAATGTGGTTGGAGTTAAAGTTTTATACTTCTACTCTTAATAATGAACTGTTATTACATGTTATATGCCGTGATATCACTAAAATACGAGCTTCTGAAGAGGAAATGATAAGGCTGGAAAAGAACTTGCATGAAATGAACTCTTTAATTGAATATGCTCCTTTAGCAATAATTTTCATTTCTCCAAATGCACAAATATTACGGACAAATTGGGCCGCTCAAGAATTATTGCAATATAATGAAGAGGATCTTCTTAATTCCAATATTTTAGATTTTATTTCTAAAAGTCATGCACAGAAAATAGAAGGATATTATAAAGGGGATATTTACAACTTAAAGAAGCAAAATAAAATTGAAACGACACTAATTAGAAAAGATAAAAGATTAATTGAGGTTGAAATTACCTCAACTATTTTAAAAATAGGAAAAAATATTATTATCCAATCCTTTATTTCTGATATCACCTCCAGAAAACAAAACGAGCGAAATCGAGAACTTTTATTAGATCAATTACACAAATCCTTGGAGTTTAAAGATCGCTTTTTAGCGGAGACTTCCCATGATTTGAGAACCCCCCTAAATGCAATCATAGGATTTTCTTCTATCCTCTTAGAAAAATCTTATGGAGACTTAAATGCAACGCAATTTGATTTTCTAAATGATATTTTATCTGCAGCTGAACATCTGGATGATTTAATAACATCGATGCTTGATTTTTCTAAAATGCAGATTGGCAAATTAAATTTAAAAAAGAATTATTTTTCTCTCTGTGAATTATTAATTAATTTACAATCAATATTCAAACCAAAATATGAAAATAAGGGATTACTATTCATAATAGAAAATATAGATGAAGATTTATCAATTTATGCCGATAGATTAAGATTCAAACAAATTCTTTATAATTTAATTGATAATGCTATTAAGTTTACTCAAAAAGGAAAAATCCTATTCCGCTGTTTAACAAGGAGTGATCACTGGGAATTTCAATTGAAAGATACGGGGATAGGAATAAAAAAGGAAGATTATGATTTGGTCTTTAGAGAATTTGGAAGAATTGAAAACGATGTTACGACAGATATTTCAGGGTCTGGAATCGGTTTAGCATTAACAAAACGATTGATACAACTGCATGAGGGAGCTATTTGGTTTGAAAGTGAAGAAGATAAAGGTACTACATTTTTCTTTACAATTCCAATGGATCAAGATGCTTAGAGGTATTATTTAATTGACATGTATAAAAAGAAAGATATAAAGAGAGTGTATTGAAATGAACACAGATATTCATAAAAAAGATTATGGGGACAAATTTATTACCATTTTAAAAAAGTCTTATACTAAATTACTCGAAAACATAGATGTAGGGTATTATGAAGTTGATTTGAAAGGAAATTTTCTTTATTGTAATGAAAAACTTAAAAAGATTTTAGGGTATGAAGATAAAGAACTTATTGGAGAGAATTTTTCAACTTTTTTAGCAGATACTTCGGTAGATCAAATATTTGAATTGTTTAAAAATTCATATGCACTAAAACAAGAGAAGCAAAATATCAAAATACAGATTAAAACCAGACAAAATAAGAATTTATTAGTTGATTTTAGTCTTTATCTTTCAAATGGATTTAACGAAATCATTAATGGCTTTTTTGGGATTATAAAAGATAGAACATGGTACTGGAACACAAAGGAAAAATTGAAGGTTTTTAAAGAGATGATAGATACTTCTCAAGACCACATGTATTTCAAAGATATAAAAGGACGATATCTTCTTCTTAACTCGAAAACGGCTCAATTTTTCGGACACCCGTATAAGGAGGTGATTGGAAAAAAAGAAGAAGATCTCCTTCCCAATCAAAAAGACGCACAGATTATAATGAATGATGATCGTGAAGTATTTGAATATAAAATAACCAAGAAAAATTTATATAAATTGACCTTACATGACGGAAAAGAATATTGGTTGAAAGCCGTTAAAAAACCATTTTTTGATGCTGAAAATAATATTAGAGGCCTTATTGGCCTTAGAAAGGATATTAATGCTCTCAAACCTACAACAACTACTTTTAGAGAAACCATTGAGAAGCGCATACAAGAAGAAGTCAAAGAAAGGACAAGTGAATTGGAAAAAATACTTACCACGCAAGAGAGATATAAAGAAGAGCTTATAAAAGCCTCAAGATTTAAATCAGAATTTCTTGCAACAATGTCTCATGAACTCCGCACACCTCTAAATCCCATAATTGGATTTACGGAATTGTTGTTAGAAGAAGGGATTGGACACCTCAATGATGAACAAAAAGAATACTTAACCGATATTAAATTATCGGCGGAACATCAACATGAAATGATTAACAAAGTACTTGACATTACAAAAATAGAGTCAGGTAACTTAACATTAGACAGGCAGAATTTCTCGCTTAACAATATTATTGATCAAATTAAATCCACAATAAAACCAATGTATGTGGAAAAAGGGTTGAATTTTAGAATAAAAGGATTAAAGGATAATATGGAAATATATGCGGACCCTATTAGATTTAAAGAAATTCTCCTTAACTTACTTACTAATGCAATAAAATATACGATTGAGGGGTTAATCTCTCTTAGCATTAAGGAAAAATATAATAATTGGGTATTTAAGGTACGAGATACGGGTATAGGAATCGCTCGCAAAGATTTTAAATTGATCTTTGAAGAATTTAAACGGGTAGATTCCACATATGTCAAATCTACTCCTGGAACTGGTCTAGGACTCTCCTTAACAAAAAGACTAATAGAATTGCATCACGGAAAAATAGAATTCACCAGCGTATTAGGTATGGGTACTACTTTTATTGTATCTCTTCCCAAAAAGGAAGAACATGTTGATTTAGACTTTTAATTAATCGTATTTTGCTGGACATTAATCTCAAAGTCAGCTACCAAAATCATTAAAATGAATTATTTTATATATAATTATAACATACTTTTGACTAACTCTCTAAATTCTTGAACCTTGATTGGTTTAGGCACATATTCATTTATACCGACTTCTAAGATTCTCTCTTTATCCCCCTTCATTGCAAAGGATGTTACGGCAATAATTGGAACATCTTTAAACTTATCTATTTTTCGTAATTCCTTGGCAATATCAATGCCAGAAATTTCGGGTAACTGAATATCTAAAATAATCAAATCGGGATCTCCTGATTTTATCAGTTCCAATCCTAAATCACCACGAGTTTCACTAAATATTTGAATATTTGGAATTAACTTTAAAATTGCTTTAAATAACTTCATATTTTTTGTATTGTCTTCAATTATATACACATTTTTTATCATTGAGGTTTACTCCGGTACTGTAATTAGTATTTTTATTATGATTTTTCTGATTAATCAAAATTCATATAGTAAATAAAATTTAAATCTGATACATAATAAATAACAGATTTATTATTTAAAGAAATAGGTTTAAATTAATGCGGTTTATAATATTTTTAAAGGATTAAGATTATTACCTCAAAAAATCAAGAACGATGGTTAAAGGTCTCGCAATTTTTTCTTGGGATCAAAAAATAGGTCCAGTATTGGAAGTGAAATACCCCGAAACATTAGAATTATCTCCCAATTTAGTCAATAGAATCTATATGACCCATGCATATAGTCAACAATTTGAAAAGGAAGAGTTTATTGAAATAAAATTTGATAATAATACTATTTATAGTTATTGTGACAAAGCACGGGTAAAAAAAGTAGGATACGAAATTCTTATTCTCATTATAGACCGAGACGAGAAAATTAATCGAACAAAATTAGAACAACATTTTCTTATATTGGGGAAAACTGTCTTTACAAAACCAAAAGAGCAGAGAAAAGATTATTTACTACAAAATGTAAATATTGTATACAAAAAACCTTCTGCCCAAAAAGTCGTATTGTTAGGAAGAGCAGGCACGGGGAAAACAAGTATAAAAAAGATTATTTTTGAAGGGTACACCCCAAAGGATCTTTTATATAATCCCTTGGAGCCTACAAGAGGGATAACGCCCTCCGTCTATACATGGTTAGATTTGAAATTAGGATTATTTGACACTTCCGGACAGGAACTATCAGATTTGTTGAATCCCGATAATGAAAATGAGCAGCGTATTGCGTTTGAAAATGCAGATATTTTAATATATTTACTTGATTATCCGTTATGGGTTAATAAAAAAGAGACCTTATATGAAGACCTCAACAGAATAAAAGAAATACTACAATTAAGTGAAGAAAAAACGAGACTTATGGTGTTTTTACACAAAATAGATCTCATTGAACCAACAGAGCGTAAAGAAACATTAACAAGAATCCGGTCAGAATTAATGTCTTCTTTGAGAGAAACACCTCTTTATTTTACAAGCATCTATCCAAATCTAATCTATAACCTTTATAATGCATTTTATGAAATGTTAAGCACATTTACTAAAGAAACTCAATTTATAAAAAAAATGTTAGATGACATGCTAAGCGAACATAGAAATATCATGTGCTTTATTACAAACAATAATAACACAATTATAGTCCAAACAATGGATAAAGAATTTGAGGTGGGATTAATAAACCATATTCATCAAATGATTGCCCAATTAAATCAATCTGTAGAAAATATGATTGAAAAGGATAATATAGACCATTTAATCATCTCAACAGCTCATAACCTTAACATCATTATGAGCAATGTAAATCTTTCAAAATTCAACTTAAAGAATGTAGTGATCATCTCGAAATCTCTCTCCGCAAATAAATTAATCCTACTAACGGGGAAAATCAGAGCAAGATTAAACAGTTTTTATATGTAACAATAAAATTATAACCTAAGTTTGAAAAAATGAGTAAAAAAGCAATTTTTATAGGCCCTCCAGGTACAGGAAAAACAACCTTACGAAAAATCTTTTTTGAAGGGGAAAGTGCCTCAAAACTTTTGGATTATGCTTTAGAACCGACCTTCGGAGAAGAATCATTAATCTTTGATCTTTTTAATGAAAAGATTGGTATTTTTGACCTTGCAGGGCAAGAAAATGAGAGATGGTTGGAAAGTGATGATAAATCCATTTTTACAGATGCCAGTGTTGTACTAATAGTTATGGAAATTAATACCCTAGTAGATGAAATCGAAGCTTTTGTAAAAAAAATAGTTCAAATACAAGATGAGATTGCCCCGAAAAGCAATATTTTTCTTCTTATCCACAAAATAGACTTGATGCAACTGATTGATGTCAATGCTAAAAAAAGAAAATTGCGAGCCCTGTTAGAAGAAACAGCATTAAAGAAGATTTATTTTACCAGCATAAAAAGCCCATTCTTTACTCAAACATTTTCATACTTTATTGATATTATTAAACAAATTACTGATAAAACAATATCTAATAAAGTAATCGAGTCGGATTTCCTAAATGAAATAATTCGATTATTATATTATTTACATCAAGAAATAGTCTTATCTAAAGAAGATATGTTATTAAAATTAAATCTTACCGAAACAGTCATTGATAATATCATCGATTATCTCATAAACAAAAATCAAATCAAAATGAAATATATTGGAAATAAAACCGTCTTCAGTTTAACTGAAGAGGGAAAAACTAATTTTAATTTTATTAAGGACCATTTTCCTCTTGACAATATCTACAAATTTGAAAATGATACTATAATCCCTGAATTTCCCACAAAAAAAGAAATACCGCTCTTTATAGGGTGTTTTATTGCCGATAAGAATGGTAAGACTTTTCTGAGAACTGAAATCTATAATGGTGCACTGGAATCCTTTCTTAGAGAGGAAAGCTCAGACGATTTAGAAAGTAACCCCTTTGATATTGAATTAATTCCGATGTTCATTAGTGCCTTGGAGAAATTTTCGCAAGAGGTAAATATACAAAATTTATCAGGATTTGATTTGAAAGGAATTAATTTAAAGATGAAAATCTTCAATTTTGATTCATTCACCGTCACTTTTTTTACACGGGCAAGTTTAAATTTTAAATCTATTGAATATAAAATTAAAAAATTCTTTCTCAATATTTTTCATAAATATAAAAAAGAGTTTATAAGCTTTCAGAACACAGGCCACACAGCAAAGGATACAGATTTATCACAAAAAGTTAAACAGTGGTTATTAAAACTCAATGAATCTTATACTAAGAAAATAAAAAATGTGGAATCATATGGAATAGAGCAAAGTCAAGAATTATACAAGGAATTAGATGAGTTACAAAACAAACTTGATTTAACATTTTCAATTTTGAGCGAAAAAATTAAAACACTCAAGATTAATCTAACCAAAGCGATCTTAGATAATAATCTTGAACATATACAACAAATTGCCCAAATATCTCAAGATTTTATGTTAAGATATTATGAATATACAGATGTAAATATAAATGAGGAGATCTCCTCCATTAACAAAAAATATCCAAAAAAAGCCATAGAAGCCTATCGAAATACGGGAGGTATTCCCATCAGAAAAGGAAAACTCACCAAAACATTTAAAAAATGGTATTTTACTCAGAACAAACATCTCTGACAAAAATGAATTCTAAAATAGGTGTTAAGAATAGAAAAGTAGAAATTTCCAATTTTTTATAATATTTAGAGATCATTTATTTATTTAGCTATTTTCTTTTGAAGAACATATCTTTATATACAATTTATTAGTTTTATATATTGAAAATAAGCATTATAAAGAAATATATATGACAAAACAACAAAAAAAGTACATTTTTAGGAGGTAGATTGGATTTGGAGGATACAAAAGTAATATTTTTAGGTTTGGATAACGCTGGCAAAACTTCACTATTAACACGATTCGGAGGCAAACTGGACTTGGAGCAACTATCTAAGTTAGAGCCTACTAGGGGAGTAGAAAGACAAAGCTATGAGTCTAAAACCTTTCGAATGCTCATTTGGGATTTTGGAGGACAAAAAGACCATCGCTCGGAATATTTGCAAGATCCAGAAGAATATTTTTTAGATGTTAACTTAATAATTTATGTTATTGATTTACAGGATCCGGATAGATTCGAGGAAAGTGTTGATTATTTTAAAGGAGTATTAGAGATTTTACAAGAATTAGGCGAGATCCCCGACATATTGATCTTTTTTCACAAATTTGACCCCAGCATTAAAAATGAAGAAAAAACATTCATGAATATCCAAAAATTAAATAAATTAATACTGCCTCTTTTTGAGGGGACTGACTTTAATCATGAAAGTTTCTTGACTTCTATTTATTCTGGATTTCCAGATCAACCAAAGTTTACGGATGTTGTCAAGGAAATAGTTGATGGGGCACCCCTTGAACAAGAAACTTTAGAATTAAAAGTAGAGAGAATGGGAAATATTTTGGAAAGTACGTTGAATGCAATTGTGAAATTAAGTTCTAATATCATGATTTTAGATAAAAAAATCTCCTTTTTAGAACAAAACCTAATTGAAAATGAGTTATTATCGGAAATACCGCCAGAATTAAGCACAGAAGCATCACCCCTTCTATCAAAAGAAGAAAAAGATACGGTAAAAAAGGAAACCTTGTCACAATTGAAGGATGTAATCATCAAGAAGGAAAAGGATTAGGAATTGAAGTGGGGAACATCTTCAGTTGCACAATTCTATTTGTAATTCTAAGATATTATCTCTCACCCAACACTTTTTTTATTTTTTCTGATTTCTGATAAAACTTTATAGATAAATCTGATGAGCTGCGGTTGAATATCTTTTGTAATGCTTTGAAGTATCACATTATTTTTTTCATCAGTTATTAGGCAAATAATTCCCTCGAAGTTATGAATCTGTCTATCTATTATTTTTTTAATGGATGTTAGTTTTTGAGAAAATTTAATCATAATTTCGGCAAAGGCATTAAAAATAGTATAAATAAGTGTTGGTTGCAAGCTTGTAAAATAGATTTGAAACGAGAGGTTGATTGGGATGGCTCTATTAATCTCATCTGTAATAATAGAAAAAAGATTTCTATTTTTCTGAGATATTAAATCGATTTTGTGAAAGAAAACTGTTAATGTTGCCTTTGGTTCGATTTTGCGAAGTATTTTGTGGATTCTTATGATATCATCTATAATGAGTTCTTTTTTTTCGATATAAATTGGATAATCAAGAACATACACGATATCAGAAGCTCCTGTAAATGCTTTCTTCTGTTCTTCCTCTTCTTCCAATAAGAAAGGAAGTTCTTACCCCGAAGTATCGAATACATTGATGTCTACATCCATCCAAGAATAATTAGAAGTATTAATCCCGCGAGTGGGATCCAAGGGATAAATGATTAAATCATCGGGATTTCTCATCTCAAATATTGCTTGTTTAATACTTGTTTTTCCCGCACCAGCCTTCCCTACTAAGACTAATTTCATTGAAGAATACCTTTAGTTTTGGAATTATTCAAGTTTTATACACAAATTGAAAAGGAAGTTCTATTTAAGTTTCACTTTTAGAAATTAAACATGATTGCTTTTTGAGTTTTTTATTCATAAATATCGGGATAGCATTCTTTTCCATAAAATCTTTTTTCAGGATATTATAATTTAGAAGTATGAAATTCCTTCAACCTTTAGCTTTTAATTAACTTACCATCTGGATTTTCATCCTTCAGTTAAAAAAATTTCACGCTTTATTTTCTATCTCGATAAGTTTAATAATAAAATCTAAGTCTATACAAATATAGAATAGAATCAGTTTTAATATATATATACTAATAATAAATATATAGATACCTACTAAAAATGTCAGATTCTGCCAAGACTATTATTAAGTATTTTTGTGATCGATTTTTAGAATTAGATTATTATCCTAATAGTATTAAAGCTATTTTAGATTTAAAATTAGATAAGTTAAAAAATCTCACCACTGAAGAATTAAAAGAATTAAAAAAGAAAAAAATTACTCAAATTAGAGATTTTGCCGACCTACCTCTAAAAAAGTTTAAAGCATTATCCGAAAAGCTAAGCGTAGAGCAAGAAAAATTAAACAATATGTATATTGCCTCCCTTCTGATATCCAATTCATGGAACAAAAGGAAGGTGTATCTCAAAAAAGCTCAGATGAAAGTGGTGATTGCAGGACTTGATTTTGCTGGGAAAACGACGCTAATTAATAGATTAATTCATAATAAAACATATTACAATTTAATTAATTTAAAGCCAACAGTTGGAGCCAATGTTGAAGAATTTAAATCGGATAAGCTAAATCTGGTAATCTGGGACTTAGGAGGTCAGGCAGGACATATTGAGGAATATTTGGATGATCCTGAGAAATATTTTATTCAAATAGATTTATTAATTTTTGTAGTCGATGCTCAAGATGATGTAAGATATGATGAGGCAATTAAATATTTGCAAGATATATTGAATATATTAGAATATTTGGATGAAATTCCCTTCATTTTAGTGTTATTAAACAAAGCAGATTCAGATTTGATTAATGATCCCGATTTTCAGATTAAATTGGAATATTTAAAAGATAAAATATTTAGTCTAATTAAAAGTCAAGATGTCAGATTTAATTTTGATATTGTTTCTACTAGTATTTTCAATATGTATGTAAATGAACCAGAAATAGCAAAAAGCATTAAATCTATTTTTTCTAAACCATCTGATGAAATAAAAGAGTCGAAAATACCGGAAATTGACAAAAAGGTCCAGAAAATATTAGATATTAATTTAAAATTCATGGATAAAGTTTTTTCTGAAATTGGCGAGATAAAACGATTACTCGTTCGTCTTTCACCTCCTCAAATATTTAAAAACATCTTTGAAATACCATTTCAATCACTTGTAGACCAGCAAACAGAAGTTAAAGAGGATGAAAATGTACCCTCACAAGGAATACCAAAACCTCTGCAGTTTGTAAAAAAGAACGAAAATGCTGGTACCAAACAAATGAACGAAGAATTATCTTCTGCACCACTTTCTTCTCTTTCTGGGGGAGTACAAGATCAAACATTATCGTCTACCCCTTCTAACAGTCCCGACCTTAAGAACCTTAATCCGCCGCCGCCACCGCCGCCAACAAACACTTTGGGGGTACAAAATCCTTCTACATCAACATCACAACCACGAGATGCTCCAATAGGAGGGGGTATGGGTTTAAGAATGAATATGCTTTCTGAATTGAAACAATTATTTATAAAGCGTGGTATTGCCAATCAAGATATTTCGCTTCAAAGCTCCGAAAAAGCACCTAGATCCGAAAAGCAAGATCTGAGGGATCAAATTCGGAATGAGATTAATAAGGAGGAAGAAGTAAAACGCAATGAAAAAGGTTCCTAAAGCGATCTTCTTTCCATTTTAAAAAAATAATCAATCAAATTAAAAAAGTCGATAGAAATTGTCAGATGGTAACAAGATCAAAAAGGAACTTCGTAAAATTTTAATTCCTTGTAGAACTGTGTTAGAACTTGAAGCGTTAACTTCTTTATATCTTACAGAGTCCAATTTTAAAAAAATTAAAGAAATAGCTCGATATTCTCCAACAAGCGAGAGATTAATAAATCTTTTAGATGTGGAAGGAACTCCTCTTTATGAAAATATTGTGAGATTTTTTATCGATCATGCTCTTCCCAAAATTAAGGCTATTCGTACTGAAACCAGAGATCACTCAAAAACCCACCGGAAAGGAGATTTTTTAACTTTTAAATCTAATACCTGTCTCTATCTGGCACTCCATCGTTTGAAATTTAAATTCTTAGTGATTAAATCGATAATTGATCAATTTAAAAACCACAAATTTGATTTAGAAAAATTTAATATTGAAAAACAGCAAAAGTATACCTCTTTTTTGACAGCTTTAGCAGATTTATATCATCAACTAAATTTGAGTAATATAGAAATAATGTTCCCACAAAAGAAAGTTTCTGAAAGGCTTAAGAAACTGATGGATAATGAAGATGCGGTGACCGCTGAAAAATTGCTCAATTTAATAACTTCAAAAAAATTCTCAGAAAAAACCAATATTATCAAATTTATTATGAGGGAAATCAAGGCGTCTCTTTTTGTATGTAAAATCATGTTGGCACAAATGGATATTAACGATCCCTTTTGTATTACAAGAAAAAGAATTATCGATGCTGAAGAGATTATGGTGAGCAATGATTTTATTCCAGAATTAATACCTGCTCTTGCAAGAGGATTAAGACATTCTAATGAGCAAGTTTTGAATCATTGTTCAGATGCATTCTATTTTCTTCTGGATGAGGTGCTTCTCGGAATAAATAACGCTATTAAGACTGCGTCGCGGAACAAACTGGAGCTTGAGCTATATGAATTAATTTTTGATACACAACAGATACTTCAAAATTAATCATTAAACTCAGTTGTCCTAATTCTTTGTTTCAAATCCATTTTCTTGATATAATACTAATAATTGATATTATCCCCTTATCTTTTTTCTACGCGAGAGCATAGAAAAATAAATGAATAACACCTATATATGATTAATTACATAGGTTGTTTAATTTAATTATAATATTTATTCTAAAAAGAGGAGAAATATTTGTCTTACAATATTGCATTTGATACTTCGCACAACCCCAGAGGAAGATTAGATGAAAATTTCATTCAATTAACCAAGTTATTGAACATTAATAATTTCAGATGTACTAAGTTATTTGAACCATTGATCACTCAGAAACTATTAAAATCATATGATATCTTGGTATTTGCTTGTCCTGATT
Organism: Promethearchaeota archaeon; assembly: GCA_008080765.1. GTDB lineage: Archaea > Asgardarchaeota > Lokiarchaeia > Sigyniarchaeales > SOKP01 > TEKIR-8. Next base: position 17,326 of record SHMU01000003.1, read on the forward strand.
TTTCTCAAATTATTTTACAAGAAATTTTAGAAATTAAAAATTGGATTGCAAAAGAAGGTGGAAATCTCTTATTATTATCTCATGCGGGAGGAGATCGGGGCAGAAAGACTAATTTAAGTGAGTTAAGCGAACAATTCGGTGTACTCTTTGAGAATAATCAAGTATTAGATGCAGAACATAATTATGGTTGGGAAAATTTACCCGTTACTTCGGAAATAGTATTTGACCATCTTATCACAAGGGGAATTAAAGAGATATGTTTTAGAGCAGGATGCTCTTTAAATATAATAGGAGAGGCACAAGCTGTAATCCTTTCGAACAGTTCTTCTCAACCTTCTAAAACACCATTAATTTCCGCATCAAAGTTGGGACAAGGCAGAATTGTTTGTTGCGGAAGTTATGAAATTTTTAGAGACGGAATCAAAGGTGGATTTCGATTTCCCTCTCATCCTTCATTAGCTCTTAATATCTTCAATTGGTTAATTTCGGATGAAGAAGTTCTAATTAAAGCACAAGCACCTGTAGTAACCTCTGAGAAAGAAGTTCAAATAAATAATAATGTTGTGATTACTCCTATGAAAGAGGGTAAAATAGAATTCACCGAAATTCATCGAGATCCAGAAGATATCGAAGCGGAATTAGGTGCTTTAAAGGAAAAGTTGAAATCTGAAAATAAAATTTTAAATTATTTGGAGGGAAAATTGAAATCGGGGGAGCTCGAACAAGTAAAATATCAATCTCTTAAGGCAAATTATGATAGTAAAATTACTCAAATCAACAAAAGAATTAAATATTTACAATTTGGATTAAAAAAGCTCCAAAGTAATAATTAAAACTCTCTTACTTTGAAAGTGTTATATTATAAATCTCATACATTTCTAAATATATAGATTTTTAAAGATCAACTTTTATAAATAGAGTAAGGAAAATTCTGTTTAGTGGGATAAAATTAGAAGTTAAACTACATGTTTCTCTTTGCCATAATTTCATTAGTAGGTGGGTTCGTCTCTTTTTTTTTAGGAGCCTATATTCTTCTACAGAATCCTCAAGGCCGTTTAAATATCCTCTTTATGGGTATCTGCATAACCTTAGGTGTTATAGGTGTTTCTGAATTTGGGATGCGCTCCTCTGATAACTTCGAATCCGCTTTAATATGGACCAGAGTGGCAGATATTTTTCCCCTGACTATTGCTCTCTTACTTCATTTCTCTTTTGAATTTAGTAAAATGACAAAAAAATGGAACCGATATGTAATCTATTCTATAATTTATATTCCTTCTATAATCTTAACGATACTGGCTTTGACAATCGGTTATTTGGGAGTCGTACCAATTAAAGAACCATGGGGATGGTCCTATGGTCAAAGAATAGAGCCACTGTTTACTATTTACGTGGTATGGTCAATAATTTGCGCTACAATCTCTTTGATATTAGTTATGTATGTATATTTAAATCCACCTGATACATATACAAAATATCAAAGTAAGTTCATCATTTTAGGTATTCTGAGTACATTTATGTTTTATTTAATATTTGATTATATCCTTTCAGAGCTCTTTAGATTAGATCTTCCCGATATGGGAACTTCTTCATATATATTATGTTCCATTTTGATTGCACATGCAATAATAAAATATAAATTATTCAAGTTAGGATTGCGGTTTTTCTCACAAGAAATCTTATATAATATCTCAGACATTCTCATTTTAGTTGATAAAAACACCATTATTAAAGAAGTAAATCAAGCAGTCTTGAATATTTCAGGATATACAAAAGAAGAGTTATATGGTAAAAAATTTGAAACCTTTCTAAAATTGAAGGAGGATATTCGGATATTTCAAACAACTCATGAAGATCTTTTGAGGAGTCAAAATAAAATTACATATAATAACTTAGAGCTCAATTTTAAAACTAAATCCGGTGAAACCATCCCAATTTTATTATCAAGTTCTAAAATTACCAATACATTTGGAGAAATTGTAGGAATAGTAAACATAGGGCGTAATATAACCGAAAAGAAACAAGTTGAAGAGGAAAGAAGGAATAAAATACAAGAACAAAAAAGATTTATAGATGAGATATTAAGGAGATCTAGGATTAAAACAAACTTTATGTCAAATATCTCACATGAACTACGAACTCCTTTGAATTCGATTATAGGTTTTAGTGATCTCCTTTTAGAAAAAAGTTATGGTGAGTTAAATTCCGATCAAAAAGAATTCTTAAATGATATACAATCATCCTCGAAACATCTTTTAGAATTAATCAATCAAATGCTTGACTTATCTAAGATTGAAGCGGGAAAATTAAAATTGCACTTAAAAAGGATTAAATTAGCTAGTCTTATCCCACAGATCCACTCTACTATAAAATCTTTATACAAAAAGAAAGGATTAACCTTTCAAATTAACGGGCTTAATAAAAATCAGACTATTAAGGCAGATCCCATAAGAATTAAAGAGATTTTTTATAATTTATTGAGTAATGCGATAAAATATACCGAGAAGGGTCAAATTGTATTAAATATTCGTGAAAATGAACAATTCTTTTATTTTGACGTTATTGATACGGGAATTGGTATTGCAAAAGATCATTACCATCTTATTTTTGAAGAATTTAAAACTATTGAGCAACCAGAGATCACTTCGATTAAAGGAGTTGGGTTAGGTTTACCGCTTACAAAACGATTAATAGGCTTATTGGGGGGAACAATAAGTTTCGAGAGTGAATTAGGTGTGGGAACAACTTTTACCTTCTCTGTACCTAAATAAAATATCACTTCTATGAACTCTATGAACTATAAAAAAATTGATTCATCGCCCAATAAATTTAGGCTCTCTTTTTTCATTGAATGACTTCATCCCTTCAGCAAAATCTTTACTTGCAATATTCTTGCAATATAGCTTGAATTCATTTTTGAGAGAAGGAAAAAACTCATTTCTGATGGAAAAATTTAGCATTGTTTTATTATAACCCAAGCATTTAGTAGGCATATGTGCGATTGTTTTTACAAATTCATCTGAATTTTCAGGAAACCTTTTCTGGGGATAATATTTGGTGATTAATCCAATTTCATAAGCTTCTTTTGCTGTCAGATGCTTTCCTGTAAGAAGAAGTTCCGTCGCTCTTCCATACCCTACAATTCGAGGAAGGAGCCAACTGGCACCACTCATCGCACAAATTGCCCGACTCGCACGATGGTCCCCTATTTCTAATGTATCAGATGCGATACGGAAATCACAAGCTAATGCTAAATCAAATCCTGCACCTAGGCAATATCCTTTTAATAGAGCAATAACTGGTTTTTGGATCTGGCGAATTAAACGATTCATTCGCTGATGGGGAAGCTGGGAGCCATCCTCTAATGGTTTAAATCTTACACCATCGGGACCCATGCTTTTCAAGTCATCTCCCGAACAAAAATGGTTTCCTTTTCCTTCGATTGTAATTACTCTAATGTTTTTATTTCGCATAGAATCTTCCAACACGCCTACTATTTCCATAATTAGGGGATATTTTAGTGCGTTAAGCTTCTTGGGACGATTTAACAGTATTTTTTGAATCCCTTCATTACATTCCGTTAATATATATTTGAAGTTTGTTTTTGAAATATGTATCTACTCCTTTTAACCTTTTTTTATTCCATTCACTTGTTAAAATCTAAAAAATATAATAAATTTTTAACGAATAAAATCAAATTATGAAATAATCTCTTTAGAAGGTAATGTCATATGAATAAAAAATATGATTCTATAATAAAGATCACTCCATATATCCTATATATTGGTCTCTGTGTGATAATTCTTCTCTTGGATTTTGATATTTACATCGAAGGGTCAGCAGAATATCCGAAATTCTACATCATGCCCATCATTTTTTCCATTATTTTCTATATAATTCTCTTGTATTTGATTTCTCTTGCAAAAAAAAGAATGAACTTAAAACAATTAGAAGCAGATGTAGATTTTCGTAGGACAATTCTTCTTTTTGTCATATTTATGGCTGTTCTATGGATTCCTCGTCAATTTATGATTTGGAAGTTTGGGATAACCTTTGAAAAGTTACCGCTTTTATATATGGTCGCAACACAAATTATCTTAGTAGAAGGGTTATTACTCTCCGAGTTTGGGTTAAAGAAGAAACTCATAGGTAAAAATATCTTACTCGGCTGCGTAATTGCATTTATTAACATAGGACTCATCACATTGCTCCATATTGTACTCTCTTTCAGTTTTAGTGGAACGGATGCTTTTGAAAAAATTGAGCTTTTTGAGCTCTCACAATTCATTACTTTTCCCTATCAACTCCTTGCGGTAGGAGTCTCTGAGGAGCTCATTTTTCGAGGTTATTTCTTTACAAAAATACGCAGAACGGGAAAATCATTTTGGTATACAACTATCATTACCTCTGCCGTGTTCATGATATTTCATATCCCTTGGCTAATTAACATTGATTTGACTTTTGATTTATATCTTCCCTACATTGTTTCGAAAGTAATTAATACATTTCCTTTTGCAATTATTTGTTGCTTCCTATATGAAAAGACGGGGAGCTTAGTAGCACCTATAGTGTATCATGGATTCAGTAATTCGTTAACTACTTTCTTCTTCCTATATGTAAACCCAAATCTTCTCTTCCTCTTTGAACTCATCTTGGCGATACTCAGTTTCCTTATCCTATTAGTGATTGCATTTATAGTGCCCAAAATAGTTCTGAAACTGAACTTAGAAGCAAATTCAGATTGATTAAGTAATGCTTTTTTCCCAATTATCTATTTCTATTTTTTTCTGCTTATTACAATTTTAGTCCCTGAGTGTTTAGTCTTTTATTAAAAAAGGAGAAAATTTAAGGAAGCAGAATTAAGATAGGTTGTCTATTTCTTTCGCAGTTTTATAAGCTCCGGGTATGACATTACTGACTCCACCGCCACTTTCGCTCTCCGCCCCTATAAACCACAAGCCTTCAATCGGAGTATTAAATGATATTGTGGGATTATCCATATAAGGAGCTAATCCTCCAAAAGCGTGATGATCTGAATAAGTACGCATGCGAAAGTCCTTGGGTGTTACAATTTCTCGAGTATCAATATGTTCCCTAATGCCCGGAAAATATTCTTCAGCATACTTGAGCAACTTATCCGAAAACTCTTCTTTTCTTTCTTTCCATGTTCCTTCATTTAATTTATTTGGACAGATGGTATATATCGTCATTGCATGATATCCTTTGGGTGCCATTTCAGGAGAATGGAAAGTGGGAATATGCACAACAAAACCTTTTTCGCCCTCGTGATAGAAACCTTCTCTTTCTTTCTTGATTTCATTTTCTAGTTCTTTTGTGGTATCAATTCCATAAAAATATCTAACTGTATATCCTTGATTATATTTTGAGAGATTATATCTCTGATTAATTCCCAAATGAACCATAAATACTGATTCCATTAATTTGAGAGTGTTCACTTTCTCAATAAAATCTTCAGTAAGATAATCATTTCCTACTAATTCAAAAAAAGTCTTTTTTATGCTCCCCGAGGCAATCACGATGTCAGCTGAATATGTAGTACCTTGATCATCCCTTATTCCTTGGACTTTATTATTTTCAATTAGAATCTTTTTAATTGATGTATTTAGTTTAATGGTTCCTCCTAAGGTTTTTATTCTTTCAACGAATGCATCCACCATCTTACTTATTCCCCCTAAAATATTATAATGATAGAGCTGTTCCGTATTCTTGTCTATTAACTTAGGCATGCGCTTATCATAAATAGCTTCTGGATTTAAACTAAAAACTCCTAATCCCAAAAATTTGCTTGGCGGGGTAAAAAAGTCTGCGATAATGGAAATAAATACTAATTGTAAGGACTCATTCGAAAAATAATGATTCATCAGTTTCATTGCGCTCCAATCTTTTTTCGAAAATAACCCTGAAGTTAACAATTTCATAAATAATCTCATTTTCCAATGAAAAGATTTCATCCCAGAATTGCGTTCCATTCTCCGCGCATATGTCATTAATCGCGTGAAATTAATATAATCTTTCCAATATTGCTCTAAACCCTCACTATCTTCGGGAAATATATTCTTTAGATAATTCAAACGCCATTTAAATCCCTCATATTGAGATGGTTTATTAATCTCAAATGATGGAAATACATATCCGCGATCCTCTCGTTCAATCTTAAAATTTATAATGCCCAATTCTGATAAAATCAATCCTAATGGTTCATTTGGCCCTAACCCTTCTATAATTAATTGTCCTAAATCCCATTTATACCCATTTTTTTCTAAAGGAGCAGTAACCCCTCCGATTCTATTATATTGTTCAAATATAGTTACATCATGTCCTTTTTGAGCTAAATATGCTGCTGCTGTTAGACCAGATAGACCTGATCCAATTATTGCGATTTTCAATTTATTAGATACCTCCGATAATAATTAAAGGAATTGATTAATATTTAAAAAAATTTCATATATATTAGAAATCCATTCAAAATCATCATTTGATATGAAAATTACTATTCATAAGTTCTTGCTAGTGTTTTATCTCTTCTAAGTTGATAAAAGTTTTAAATTATATCTGAAATGTGCCCTCTATATTTTAGTTTCTCGCATTTATCACTAAAAGCAAAAAAACACACGCTCCTTTAGGGATGTTTTGAATGCTACATTCATCACTACATCGAATCCCTCTCAGACCTTATAATCCAAGAATCCTTTCTGTTGATTAATGAACGAGAACCAAGCTTATTCCTATCAAAGGCACTAAGGAAAATCAAGCTTGTGGAGATAGTGTAAGACACCATGTGTTTCGTTGGTCGCCGATACAAGAATTCACCACCTTCAGGAGCAAGTAGTTCAAAGAGAGCTACATACAAATATATGTAACTCATCCAAATATATCAGGAAAGAAATAACCCAACCACAATAAAGGAATAGCCAAAGCTAGCACAATAATTAAAAAGATATACTTTAAAGATTTATGTTTGGCTTTTTTTAATAAATAAGATGCAATAATCGAACCAGAGATTGTAGCAATTCCCAAAATGAGTATTGCTAATAATATTTCGGTTGAATAATACCCGTTGATGAAAAATTGAAATATGCCAAATATTGCAGTAAAATTCATTATAAATACCGAGGTAGCGATGGATCTATGTAGTCTAAAATCATAAAGTATAACCAAAAGAGGAGTAACTATCAATCCACCACCAATTCCAAATAAACTTGAGGATATTCCCGCTCCAAAACCGATACTGATAAGTATTATTAAGTTTTTTATGTTTAATTCCAATGATTTTTCTTCTTCAAGCTCTTTTTCAGACAAATCTTTAGTTAAATAAAATCTAAATGAAGCAATTAAAAGAAATATAGTAAAAATAATAATATAATAAATTAGATTGATAGCTATCAAATAATCATATATGGTTTTTCCGATAATTGTTCCTGAAAAACTACCAATTATAATAAAAAGTGCAATTTTATAATGGATTAATTCTCTCTTAATATTAATAATTGTAGTCGGAATAGATAAAAAGAGAATAATAAGGAGTGATATAGGAACAGAAATCGTTACATATCCAAAAAAAATTAAAATTGGTACCCTCAATAATCCACCCCCTGTCCCCGATAAATTTCCTAGAATAGAGATCAGTATAAATATAAAAAACAAAACGATTATTTCCAAGCCAATCATAGATAAAAACCCTAATTTTATTGTGTATACTTAATCCAACTCGGATTCGAATCGCAGTCAGGATAATTCCTCAGTTCGTGTTTATGAAAAACTTTCAGAATCCTCCTATTGAGTACCATAATCTTTAGGCTCTAAACCAAAGAGCTGGTCTGTTAATATATTGATATAAATTTTAATATTTCATAATAGCACATGATTTTTAAAAATATCTAGGTTTAATAACTCATACTAAATAATCCTTTTTTTAAAACTCGAACTAAATTTAATAATAGTTTGGGATTAATTTATTTTAACAAAAAGCATAGGTATTTGAAATAATATGAAGGTACAATTCAAGTGGAATTTTGATTATCCATCACAAAGAATGCCGATTTTGGCGAATAATATTGTTTCCACTTCACAACCTCTTGCTGCTCAAGCAGGACTTCGAATGCTTTTAAAAGGAGGCAATGCAGTAGACGCAGCTCTAGCAACAGCAATTACTTTAACGGTAGTTGAGCCGACTATGAATGGTTTAGGGAGTGATGCTTTTGCAATTATTTATGATGGGAAAAAGTTATGGGGGCTCAATTCCTCTGGTAGATCTCCGGCTGGTTGGACTCTTGAGCATTTTTTAAAATACAAAACTATGCCTATTACAGGTTGGGATTCTGTTACAATTCCTGGAGCGGTGTCCGCTTGGGGTGAACTATCTAATCGGTTTGGAAACTTACCCTTTCGAGAACTATTTGAACCAGCTATTAATTACGCAAAATATGGTTTTTTAGTTACCCCAATAACTGCAGATGTCTGGAAAATGTCTAAAAGCATGTATAACAAATATCCAGAATTTGCACATTCCTTTCTTATTGGAAAAAAAGCACCTAAACCGGGTTCGCTTTTTAAAAATCCAGATCAAGCTAGAAGTTTAGAAAAGATTTCCAAAACTCGTGGTAAGGCTTTTTATGAGGGTGATTTAGCAGAAAAAATAGTAGAATATGCAAAAAAACCGGAGGGTTAATCACTCGAAAGGATCTTAAAGATCATCAAGTGAATTGGGAGAATCCAATTTCAATAAATTATAAAGGTGTAACTTTGCACGAATTAGGTCCGAATACACAAGGTCTTGCTGCATTACTGATGCTTGGTATCCTTAATGAATGGGATATACATGAACATTCTGTTGATTCTGCAGATTCGATACATCTACAACTAGAAGCAATGAAATTGGCATTTTCTGATGTCTATAGGTATCTCTCTGATCCTAAATCTATGGAACTCAATGCTATCAATTTATTAGATCCGAAGTATCTATCAGAAAGAGCAAGATTAATTGATCCAAAAATTGCTAAAGACCCAAAGCACGGAGTACCCAAACAATCCGACACTGTATATGTAACAACCGCCGATAAAAAAGGAATGATGGTTTCTTACATCCAATCAAATTATTTAATGTTTGGATCCGGTATTTTCATTCCCGGTACGGGAATTAGTCTCCAAAATCGAGGTTGCGGATTTACTCTGGAAGAGGGTCCTAATCAAGTGGGACCAAGCAAGCGACCTTTCCACACCATAATTCCAGCATTTTTAACAAGAAATGGCACTCCTTTAATGAGTTTTGGTGTGATGGGAGGCCCAATGCAACCCCAAGGACATTGCCAGATTGTAATCAGAATATTTAGTTATAAACAAAATCCTCAAACAGCTGTAGATGCTCCCCGTTGGCAAGTGTTCAAAGGTTTAAAAGTGGGAGTTGAAAAAGGATTTCAATCAGAAGTTATAAAAGACTTAGAGAACAGAGGACATAAAATAAGAGAAATGAACTCTTTTAATTTCGGAGGGGCCCAAATAATTTATAAACTAAATAATGGATACTTAGCGGCTTCTGATCCAAGAAAAGATGGGCATGCAGTTGGTTTTTAGATCTTATCTACCTATAAACTCTTTCTAATTGATAATTCTAATTAATATATCGAATGTAATACTCTCACTTTTTTTTGAGACGTTCTCTATTTTTGTTGTATCGAATAAAACATATTTGTCAGTCTTATATGCGCTATTTAGTCCCAATTATGATTCTTGTCATCCCAATTGCATAATTAGGAGGATTAGTTATGCTCAGAATTATTATAAGCCCAACTGGCGCATTAGAAGATGTTTCTTAAATAATGATTCATTTTATTTCGCGCATAACAACTTTTGGAGAGAATCTTATCTTATCTATGCAAAATTAGCTATATTAAACCATTTTATAATTATAAATCCTTAACTCAACTACTTAATCGTATTGGAGTTGTGACAAGATCATTCTCTATTAGCACATATCTTAAATATCTTTAAGATTTTATTTTAATATGCAGATGAATGCACGAAATAGAATAATAACTGCGATGAATCATAAAGAACCTGATAAAGTACCTTCATTTGAACTTTCAATTGACAATCTCAAGATCTGTGAGCATTTTGGAGAGCAGTATGTTTTTGAAGGATTAATTGACAGCTTTCATAAAATATATGAATTATGCAAGGGAGATATTGAAGCACTTTCGAGCACAATTCTTCAAGCGACTGAGACAAGATCCTACATTAAAAATACCTTGAAACAGCATTTAAACTTATATAGAAAAATTGGTATTGATATGGCAACGGTTCCCTTTACAGGCTACATTTTATTCCCAAGAATTTGCTATAAAGACTATTTTATTGATGAATATGGTAGAGTTTTTGATTTAAAAAGAAACCCTTCGGATATGATGGATATTGCCTATTATAAAACGGGGTATTTTGCCAACTATGAAGAATATAGCGAATTTGAACGACCAAAAGCCGATGATCCGAGACGAGAAAAATATTATAAAGCTATGAAGAAAATGGAGCAACAATTGAATGGGGAGATCTTTGTGATACCTTCTATATGGGGTGTGTTCGAATCTACATGGCAAGCTTTTGGATTTACGAACTTTAGCAAATTGCTCCTTTCAAAGCGTAACTTAGAACAAGTATTCAATGAGAGGGGGCAATTTATGGTAAATTTAATCCAAGCTTTTGTTGAATGGGGAGAGCGAGGGGTAATTCTAATCTACGATGATTATGGGTTTAAGTCGGGATTGTTGATGAGTCCTAATAAGTATCGAAGATATATCTTGCCTTGGATTGAGAAGGCTTGCACGGTTGCACATGAGAAGGGAGTTAAGATAATCTTGCACAGTTGTGGCGATATCTTCCCGATATTCAAAGATATTGTGGATATTGGAGTTGATGCAATCCATCCAATTGAACCAACTACTGCAAATTCGGAATATAATATTTTTAAGCTCCATGAGAAATATAGTGAAAAGATAACTTTTATAGGCAATGTCTCACCACAAGATTTATCTGATAAACCTCCCGAATATATTGAGAAATATACAAAAACTTTAATTGAAACCCTTGGTCCCGATGGAGGATATATCTTGAGTTCTGGACATAGTATAAATCCTGCAGTTAAGCTGGAAAATTTTCTTGCTATGTATAACACGCTACAAAACTATGGTAAGTATCCCCTTCAGAAATAGTTCCTCTTCATTGCATTTAGATTTTCGTAATCCATGTTAATAAATTAAAAAAAAAACACTTGATTCTATTTTGAAGATTATTCTTCTAAGGCCTTAATTCTATTATTTATGATCTAAAAGCTTAATTTTAAGGTGGCTTTTCTTTTTTCAAACAAGATAATATAATTAAAGATAGATATGAAAGATAAAATGTTTGAAACTAAAATGGTTCAAGAAGGATATAATAAAATAGCCCGAGCGTATTATTCTCATCGGGATCTTAACAAATTTAATTCTGAGCTAGAACAATTTACTCAATTATTACCAGAAAATCCACATGTATTAGATGTGGGATGTGGAGCAGGAATTCCGACATCAAAATATTTAATTGAAAAAGGTGTAAAAGTAACTGGAATAGATATTTCAGATACGATGCTTTCATTAGCCAAAAAAAATGTACCGACAGCTGATTTTTTAAAAATGGATGCAAATCATCTGGAATTTCCTGAAAATTTATTTGATGGGATCATTTCTGTATATACGCTTTTTCATATTCCAAGAAAAAACCATGGAGAAATTTTTAGGCAATTCTATAAAGTTCTCAAACCTAATGGCATCTTAATGATTAATTCGGGTGTATCGGGTTCAGAAGGTACCAGCAATTTTTTTGGAGTTCCTATGTTTTGGAGTAATTATTCACCTGAAAAAACATTAGAACTTATTAAAAAAGTGAATTTTTCCATCCTCTTTGAAGGTGTCTTACAGAGAGGAGGGGAATATCAATATTGGGTATTTGGGAAGAAAACAAAAGAATAAGATAAGATAAGATAAGATAAGAAAACAAAAGAATAAGATAAGATAAGAAAACAAAAGAATAAGATAAGATAAGATAAGAAAACAAAAGAATAAGATAAGATAAGATAAGAAAACAAAAGAATAAGATAAGATAAGAAAACAAAAGAATAAGATAAGATAAGAAAACAAAAGAAAAAATAAAGTAAAATTAAAGAAAATATTCAAATTATTAATTTATAGGTAGTTAATCTCTGAAACCGTAGTATAGATTAATCGTTAATAAGAGTATTTCGCGCAGAGAGAAAATGGAAAACTCAATATCGAAATTAACGGTATAAAATATTAAGGCAATTGTTATTGCTATGGACATGAGAATGGAGAGAATCCCTTTTCCTCTTAATTGCCACTTTTTAGGCTTTTCATCGACTACTTGTTCAATAATTTCCACATCAGTTAATGCTTCATAGTTTTTTAGATTTCTAATCTGATCTTTAATGCGCTCTTTTTCCTTCTTATTTTTATAGGCCCGAATAACTGAACCGATAACATAAACTACAATAATTAATAAGAGATCTAAAAGTGTATTTGTGTATTCGAACGCAACGTTAGGACCGAGGGCGTTAAGGGTAAGTATTAACACAATAATAAGAATTAATGATATCCTCACAGAATATTGAGGAAGATAGAGAGGATATTTTTCTTTTTTTTCTTCTTGAGTGAGGTCAAAATCTGGTTTCATCTCTTTAATTATTGTCTCAATTCGCCATTTAATTGTTTTTCGAGCTGCAAAATAAAATGCTACCAAGATGAAGATTGCATTTATTATAAAGCCCGGTATTGTCTGATCGAAGAGAAGATAAGAGAAAGGAAATGTGACAATAAGAAGCGTTGTTAATGCTCTTACAGTGCCTCGAGGAAGCCCAAGTGGATATTCTTTTACTACATCCTTCTTAATAACACGTTTATATAAGATCCAAATTGCAATAATTCCACATATGATAAAATTTAGCATAGATTCAGTTCACTAATTATAGTTTTTTATATTGGAATAATATTAAGTTAACAATACCATAACCCTATATAATTTTTTCTATATATTGGTAGAAAAATAATATACCACGCTTAAATCTAGAGTTTTATAATGTATAATTCACTAAAACTCTTAATAACACTTACATATATGAATAGCAAAAAGTAAGATAAGATGCTTCTTCAAATTAATTTAATTCATGATTCATTTGTGGTTTTGAATTTTTTTTCTCTCTTCATCATCCTGTATTTAGTATATATAGTAGCAAAGAAAATAGAGCGGGATAAAATCCTTTCAAATACGGCGGGATTTGCATTATATTTAGTTACATTTGGAATCTTTGTTTTCTATACGGGCCTTACCTTTATGTATCCGGAGATCGAACCAATATTAATTGACTGGATTTCTGTAATATTAATACTATATTACGGTGGTATGGTCCTTTACATTTTTTTAAATGAATACGAACAGAAGAAATTTAGCTCAAAGGAAAAAGAAAATCGTAAATTTTCGTACGTTATGACATTAATTTCTTTAGGGGGGTATTCCATATTTGTTATATTGAGTCTCTTTGGTATTTATGACCCTCTTATTTCCTTTATTATAATTATTATTCCCTTTATTATAGCTACAAATGGGATAATGAATAAATTTAGGGTTCTGGAGATTGTCAAACGCAAAAATCCAAATATATGGTTTTATACGGGTCTAGCACTTTCGGGATTTTCAAATTTTCTCTTTTCTTTTGCGCTTTATTTTGGGCCGTGGATGTTGTACTTAAGATATATATGCGTAATTCTGGGCTCCTTCCTCATGGTTTATGGATGGCAATTACTTCCAAATCTCTCTGAATTAGATTGGATGTTGAAGATGGAAGAGCTATTCGTAATTCACAACAAAACCTCCAGTTTATTGTTTAAATATAATTTCCAAAAAGAGACAAAAAAGAATGAAGGAAAAATTGACTCGGACCTAGCAAGTAGTGCTATTGGAGGTATCAATGCTTTACTTTCAGAAATTCTAAAAAGTAAGGGACACATCAATGAAATTGATTACAGCGGTAAAACTATCTCTTTTTCTCATGGTATGCATAGTATATGCATTCTAATTGCTGATGGTCCCGCCGAAGAGTTCAGATATCGATTGGAAATGTTTCATCTCAATTTTGAAAACGAATATAAAGAAGAATTAGATATATTTTCAGGGGAGATCACCCCTTTTGAAAAATCTGAGCCTTTAGTTCGGGAATACCTTTTCTAGACTCATTATAATTTTTCTTTTTAATTAAATACGCATCCAGATTAGAATTTTAATTATCTAATATCTAATCTAACACCATTAAAATTAGTCAGATATTTAAATTAGTGTTAATTTGATTTTATATAGAAATTATTTATGGGAAACTTATCCTATATTTCTTGAAAAACATTAATAGAAAAAAGATGAGTGGACAGGATATAACTCATAGATTGGCGAAATTCTTTGATATCTATGGGAATATTGAATTTAAAAATGTAGAATTGAAAATGCTGGAAGGACATCATATCACTCCTTTAAAAATCAAACTGCCGAGAGCGACAAAAAGTTCACCAAAATGATAATTCATAGAGGGCATGAATCCGTATTAGAACATGCTTCAGCGACATTCAGGATCTCGGGAGTCTCCCGAGCCCTCACGCATCAATTACTAAGACATTGTTTTTGCTTTTTCATCCAGAAATCTCAAAGATATATCAATGAAGATAATTTTTCATATGTAGAACCATACTCCATTAAAAATATACCCAAAGCTCATGCATTATTTGCAAATCTCATGGATGAAATTAAAACTTCTTATGAAAGGTTACGCCGATTAGGGATAAAGAAAGAAGATGCTCGTTTTATTTTACCCAATTCAGCGGTAAGCGACCTTGTGTTTACATCAAACTTCCGAGAATTACGATATCTCATCAAACTAAGAGGAGAAAACGCTGCTCAATGGGAGATTCGAAACTTAGTAATAGAAATGCTTCATCTTCTCAAAAAGGAAGTTCCTGAAGTTTTTTTGATCTTGAAGTTGATAGTGAACAAAAAATCATAAAACAAATAGATTATAAATTGGAAAAAGAATAGGTTTGTAAATATGAATGTAAATCTAATTAAAACACTTTTTATTCCCAGATACATTATGTCTGAAGGAATTTTTAAACAACTCCATCATTTTTCAAAAAAAACTATTAAAAAAAGATTGTGCTGGGCCTGTGGGATTCCCTTAAACTTCTGGGATTTTTGTTCATCATTTAGAGAAGATGAATTAGAAAAAATGATAAAATTATGGCAAAGCAAATATGTTGAATTCTATTGTTGTGCATGCTTCAATCTAAAAAAAGTAGTTCGGAAAAAACTTCCCGCAGCAACTCAAACTTCTTAATTGTAAAAAACTTTCAATATTACATAAAAAATAAAAATTGAAACCTCGCATGAATATTAAAAAACAGAGACAATTGCATTCACGAGAGGATGACGGCATCTTCTCAAATACGACTGCTTTAGAAAAAGGATTAACTCATTATTATTTTGGCGACGGAAAAGGAAAAACAACTGCACTTATAGGTTTACTTATTCGTGCTTTAGGGCATAACTTAAAACCACTTTTAATTCAGTTTTTAAAACGACATACCATAGATAATACAAAGAATGGATTTTTTATGGGAGAGATTAACTTTCTTAAGAGTCATATGGAGATCAAACAATTTGGAAGTGGAAAATTTGTTACTCCGGATACAGCAAAACAAAAACAAGAAATTGCGTCAGCCAGATTGGGTTTGGAATTTGCCGCAACTCAAATTATGTCGGAAAAATATGATGTAGTGGCGTTAGATGAGGTTGTTAATGCCATATCAATGAATTTGATTAGTATTGATGATTTGGTTAAAACTATTAAAAACAAACCAGATCATGTGGAAATTATTTGCACCGGCATGCTTAAATATAAAAAATTAGTAGATATTGCAGATTATGTGGTAGGGTTCAATTGTATTAATCATCCCTATAAGAAAGGAATTCTCGCAAGAAAAGGTATTGAATATTAGAAAAAAGGTATTTAGCGATATTCAGTTAAATACTAGTTTTAGTTCAACTATTTGATTTTCCTTATCAAGTTTAACTATATTGCATTCGACTTCTTTATTAAGAAAAGCCTTAATAATACCTTCTAAAACTCCACATTCAATATAGTAGTGATAATGGAGATCCTTAAATTGTTCAAAGATTTTCACATTTCTCAAGCGGTAAAGGGCTTCTGTACCAGTTTCATTAATTTCCACATCAATTTCTACGTATTTATCATTCAGATAGTCGATTTGCGGAAGAATCTTCCCTAAATACTTAAGAAATCTAATTAGACTATTTGGTTTAGTTGAAATGGTCTCATCATAGGATATATAATAAGGAGCAATTTTGTTTGCAATAGATTTCCCTATTTTTTTATATATTTCTTTATCAGTTATTTCAGAACGCAAACATTCTAATAATCCATCGTAATACGAAAGAATAAATTTTCGTGGATAATAGGTTCTTTCTGTAGTGAAATACAAACTATAAGCTCCGATCTTTTTACTAAATATTTTTTCTTTAGCTTCAAGTACTGACACATATTTTGTTACCGTTATTCTGGAAGTATCAATACCCTTCGCTATATCTGTTATTGTTGAGCCCGCAGGCCGTTCACTAATAAATTCTAATATTTCCTTCCTAAAATCACGTTTTTTTGGATCCATTAACGGCATGTAATACCTAGTTATAATAAATGAGTAAGTGGTTTTAATTTTTGAGTATCATTATTGACAATTATATTTTATCATATTAAAGATGAAAGTAGGTAAAAATATAAAGAGTTAAATTGAGCAGTCTTACGGATTTATATCCAAATTCTCATGGAGTGCGTTCAAATAGCTTTAATCTTTCTGAAAATAGAGCTTTGTCGATAACAAAGAGAGTGCTACCCTCCTGGGAGACCCTCTCTCAGGCTAATCAATCAATTACCTTGTGGTTCACTCCACAAGCCCTTCCATTTAGGGAATAGTAATTGACCATTTGCTCCCTATTGAAATTTACATTTAGATATTACTTTAAATTGTTAAAATCTATACATTACTTAGATTTGATATCCTTTGCTAGCTCTTTATTAGCCTCATACTCATCTAATTCCTTTTTTGCCAGTTGTACTTCCTTCTGAATGCCTAGTTTCTCGACAAGGTTTTCTATTGCTAGCCATACATCAGCAATTTCATGTGCAATTAGGAGCTTGTTCGGTTTATTCCTGTAAAAATGCTTCGAAATTTCAAATAATAATTCACTAACCTCTTCATATACACGTCCAACAATCTCATCCATTTTTGATCAAATGAATATAGGTTTCAGCACTTAAATATGTTATAACATGGAAAATAATATATTAATTTAATGCAAAATACAAGATTTATAAAAATAGCAGAGGCATATTTGAGTTTTATAATAGATTATGGATTTTTTCTCCTTCTCCTCTAATTTTCACTTCTTATTCTTCTTCTCTTCCTTCTTATTGTTATATTTATTACTCTCTCTATTAATTCATTGATAAGGTATGCCTACAAGAATTAAGAAAAAAAATTGTTTTATTAGAGAAAGAAGATTCTAAAAAGAGTTAATAGTAGCGATCCTATGATGGTAATGATAACTTGTATATTGGATTTTAGAAAGTTCAAAAAACCTGTTTTCTGAAATTCAACAGGTGCTATATATCTTTTGAGTTGCGTAACTAAATGTTCTACAATAAGCGAATTATTATAAGTTGCTAGCCTTTTTCTTCTCGCTCTGTCCGGCGCGGAAAGTGATTTTTCAAAGATAAAGATCTGTTCAATAATCAAAGGTTCAATAGTATCTGTTAAAAGTGTGCCTAAGTTTCTAAGCAAGATTTCCTTATTAGCAATTAATTCTGAGTTGAAGCGAGCGGTTAAATCTTTTTTATTGCTTATAACTAAATCACTATTCTTTTGGGTTATTTGGGAAATAACATCAATGAACGTATCAAAAAATAGTGGAAGATACTGGGTTAAATTCGGGTAAAACGTGTATTTACTATTTTCTCTCTTCTCTTGATGTAAGGAGCTAATGGCTTCAATATGGAATAAACAATAACTTAATCCCGCTAAGTAAAACAATCGAAATTTAAAACCAAAATAATAATTTATCAAATATAGCACTAAGAAGAGATATGTTATCATTAATAACCAACCTATTTTAGAAATCTGCTCCATATCTGGTATTTCTAATTGAAAAACCTGAAAAATCATTTTTGTTTGATAAAAGTCAAATAAAAATACTAAAAATAACCCGATTTGGACAATAAGCAGGATATTGTAAATTTTTTGGAAATTAATTAGTCTGATAAGTCCAAATTTGTTGAACAAGTAAAAAAACAAAAGAAACATGGAAACTGCTGAGATATAGGGAAAATTTAGATATATTGCTGCATAGGGCTCACGATATATATGAGAAAACGGACCAGACATGAATATAATTGCCACCATATAAAAAATTCCACATATAATATAAAAAAAGGAGCAAAGAAACTTATATCTCGGAGGATTATATAATTTCTCGGTTATTTGGGAGATTCTATTTAAAAGAGAATACCTTAATTGTTTCATATTTTGCTCAACAAATTCCTTTCCATAGGTATCCCAATCACTTCCTAAAACGGGGAATAATTCCAAATGTGTCTCAAAAAAATCTCTTAGCCCTTCATGTAATGGAATTTCTTCATATATAAGAGTGTCAGTTAAGAATTTAAGCTTTATATTCAGTTTTAGGAGCTTCTGAAGGGTGGCATTACTCGTGTCATCAGGTATACGTTTTGCTTTTTTTATAGGTTTTCTAAAATCAATCCATTCCTTTTCCCAAGGAGGATGCTCTGAGAATGATCCAATTTTCATCATAAAAAGATAACTTTATGAAAAGTGCAATGACTTTAACTTTTTAACTAGATAGTATTTTTTTAGATATAAAAGCTTATAAGAGTATAATGCGAGATTTTTGTATTATGAATTACTCAAACTTTTAGTTCATATTAAATATCTTGATGGTTTTTATTCTTTTTCTTTTCCTTTTTCTTTTTGCTTATTTTTTCGGTGTATTCTATACTTATAAATTGCTTCATAAGGGTATTTTAATTGTTTTTTATTTAATAGATGAAGAAATAGGAGAAAGAAAACCATAGAAAAAATAAAACCAAGAATAAAACTATATAGTTCTATTGTATAAAGGTTTAGATAACTGATTATCGATAATAGCGCAATTACACCGTTTATCAACATAATAACATGGAAAAAAACCGTAATAAACGAATGTGCCCAGTCATACTCCCGACCCAGTTTTATACTGGCAATTCCATAATAAAAATTCATCATCATGCTCAAAAAGGTGATGGTGAGGATGAGTTCAGGAAACTGCAGTAAGGAGAGAATTTCCGGAATTAAGGAAGAGAGATTTGGAAAGATTGAGAAATAAGCATAATACTGCTGTCTATAGAGAGCAAAATGAAGTTGGAAGATATTTAACATCGCAATATCCGTTGATATGGCACATACCGGTATTGTTTTAATAGAATCTTTTTCTAAAATCCGTAATTTAAAGATAAATCCAAAAACCGAAAATCCCGCGGTAAATTGATTTACAAACATAAAGTAAATGAAGAAATTAGAAATAAAAATCTCCCAATTGACCGCTATTGTCGTAACACGAGTAAAAAAAGGAATTTCCTCCCACCCCCCCGTATAAAGATCATATAATCCATTAATTTCAATAAATGCAATGATTAGATATAGAATCATGAAATTAACTAATTGAATACTAAACACAATTCTATTTTTATTCTTTACATTCATCACTTTTCACCTCATTAAAATACATTAATCATAAAAAACAAAAACATCATCTCTTTGCCATGATTGCTGCAAATTAAATTGGATAGCTTTTCATTAATTATTCCAATGAATGTTCTATTATTTAATATTGGTTTTATCATTTTAGAGTTTTCCAACCCATTTAAATCCTTCATAGGCTCTTAAAATAAATTATTTTCTGAAATTTAAAAATTAGTATTAAGAATTAGAATTTGAAGCAGGATAAAATATATCAAAATACAACAAATAATACTAAGAATAA
>SHMU01000003.1:37546-56428 GCA_008080765.1 Promethearchaeota archaeon
AATAAGTAAATAAATCAGAAGCTAAAATAAATAACACGAATAGGATAAATTAAATTAAATTAGAAAAAAATAAAAATAAAAGGTATTTACAGATTAATCTTCAGAAACTGCATTTACCACAGAAGGAAGAGACTTCGATTCAGCGGGGCTTGCATCTTTAGGTCTCTTAAAGTAATAAAACATTGCCGATATAAGCGCAAAGGCACCCGTTAATATTGCTATAATCCCTTCTAATCCTCCAATTGAGGCATAGAATGGAATTACCACTTGGAATAATGAATCTAGACTTTCTTCAAATAGTAATGAAATGATGGGAAATAGGAGTGCTATGAAGGAAGTAATCTTTACCATTGTTGTCTTTACAATCGTAATAGGTGTAGGAATACTATCAATCAATCGGTCCTTGTAAAAGATATCAACTCGGGCCTCAGGTATCTCTCCAACTTCGAGAGGAGTAATTAGAAATGTTTCATGATCGTATTCTTTCGTGGCATCCAGCTTCCCGGAAGTAGGTACGCAAATACACCCAGGAATAATGGGTTCAACATATAAAATAGGCTTTTCCTCTTCTATCTCATAAGTCTTATCGGTTGCAGCGCGTATAACCTTTTCTTTCTCAATTTTTAATGCTTCATACAATTCTTTGGTGGAAATTATGACTGCCATTTTGTTTAGCTTCATTGGATTCATCCTTTCCTTATAAAAGACCGTGGCTTTTCGCTCTATTTTTTTGACTAATTCTGCATCTTCTGACTTTTCCGGAATCATACTTGCAGCACCGCCAGGTGCCGGGGTCAATTCTCTCTTTCCTCTATCTTTTGCCAATTCATCAACCTCCCCCATTTCATCAGCATCCATAGGCATATCCTCAATGGATTTTTCCAACATTTCTTCATCACTTAGCCTATCTCTTACTTTTTCTTTGTTAGTTTCATGCCGTTTCTTTCTTCTATCAACTTTAATTTTCTTCTTTAGTTGTACTTCTTCGTGGGTTTCAGATGCAATTTCTTGTGCTGGTTTTGGTGTTGTTGGAGGTTTGCCGGGGGGTCCAGCGGGTTTGGGGGGCTCGGTGGTGTCTGATACCGGTGGACTTGGCGCTCCAGGTGCTCCCTTACCCTCTGCTGGCTGTCCATATTCAATCGTTTTAGAAAAAAGATCTACTCCTACTGTTTTTTTATAATCTGCTTGAAAACTCTGACCAATATATCGGTTTGTAATGGAAGTCTTTCCCACACTACTTAACCCCGCAAGGCAAATCTTTAATGTAAGTTCCGATGTATCTTGCATATCTTTTTCTTTCATAATGGTATCTACAAGAGTATTAAATGCTGCATCAACATTCACTCCTGTCTTGGCAGAAGTGAGAATGAATTGTGAGATATTATAAGTTTCTTGTAAATTTTTAATATCCTCTTCCCGAATGCTGGATTCATTTAAACCCACTAAATCGAGTTTGTTTCCCACAAGTATTATGGGTGCGGAAGTCTGATCCCTCACAAATTCAATTATCTCTCTAAATTTGTCGCTATAAAAGCTTTCTTTATTTGCTAAGTCAAATACAAGTAAAACACCATTAGCTCCTTTATAAAAAATGGTTAAGGTAAAATATTGATCTCCGGGGGGATCCCATATAGATAATTTAACATCTACCATCTCTCTGACACGCTCTTCACGTTTTAGTTTATTTAACTAATTGGAATTAATAAACACACTTAAAAAATTTAAAAAAACATTGGTGGTGGTTTATTATTAAAAAAGGGTATTTTAATTATAAAAAACTTTCTAAATCCTAACTAATCTATAAATCATAATACATTTTCTCATTTTAAAAAATTAATATGATATTTTTTATAAATAAAATCAATGAAAAAAGATCAAATTATAAAAACCAGAAAAGTAGTGAGGCTGAGTTTGCTTATATTCATTCCTTTAGTGTTTTTTGGGGTATATTTTTCACTGTCACAAACAGATATCAATGATGAAGAATTCAATCCAAAATTATTTTTCCAATATCTGATTCTGTACCTAAATTTGTGTAACATCTTTTTTCCACTTATCATTATATATTACGTAACTCAAGCTTTATAATAAACAGAATGAACTATCAAACCTATAATCGAATCAGAAAAGCTTTTTTTAAGAAATATTTTTCTCTCTATCATCGCTTGGAAGTAAAGGGAATAGAAAATATCCCAAAAGGACCTGCTTTAATTGTTTCTAATCATTCTGGCGGTTTTGATCTTGATATTTTATGTCTCTCTGATCTCTGCCATCCAACAAGGAATATTCAAGTCTTAATCATGGATAAATATCATTACATAAATCATATATGGGGGAGGTATTGGGTGGGAAGCGGCATCCCTTTATGGCTCACCGGTGGAATACGATGGAGGTATATTAATCCTTATTTACACAAAAATGGCTCTCAGTATCCTGGCTTGGTGGCTATGTTTGCGGAGGGCGATTCGGGAGAATTTAAATATCGTCATCTTCTAAATAAATTTTATCCGGGGGCAGTTCGTATTGCACTTAGATATAAAGTCCCAATTGTTCCTGCAGGAATGATTAGATTTCATAAGATTTCGCCAATCTTGAAAAGAGTTAGGCATGATCATGGACCGAGTGATCCAATTTTATTTCCCCCAATTACTTTTCCCTTTAAGGCGACTGTGGAATTTGGTACGCCCTTCGAGCTTACAGATTATTATGATCGGAGTCTTTTAAAAGAAGAGGAATATTGGATTGCAAATCGAATCATTCGACCGAGAGTCGCAAAAATATTGATGAAATATCAAAAAATCCAATTGACTAAAATAGATGTGAAAATGAAGAAACCCAGTTAAAGCCATTCATTAGAGACCAATTTTTCTGAACCATTACTGCTATTTCTGCCCATTTAAAACCTTTTTATTGTGAAGTTGTTAATTATGTCTATTTAATAATTAACTTGAATCAAGAGATTGAATTTAATATCTTTTTTCGAAACATTTAAATATCTTCCATTCTGATAATATTCTATATGGATAATACTATCCTGAAATAATATATTTATCAATCAATTAATATTGATATGACAGATAGAAAACGTTATGAATTAAGTCACAGGGAATATATAGTGTTAGGACTAGTTTCTGAAGAACCGAGTCATGCATACGAGCTTAATAAGAAGATTGAGGATCGAGGTATGCGAGATTGGACAAATATTGGTGCCTCGACAATTTATAACGATTTGAATACATTAGACGACAATGGGTTGGTTGAATCATATACTGAAGAAGTTGATAATCGGATTAGAAGGGTATATAAAATTACTCCTGATGGTTCTGACCTATTGAAAGCAAAAACATATAATGTTTTGAAGGAGTATTATGGAAAAAACGATGAGAACTTTTATGTTGCATTTTCTATGCTTCCTCTCCTCAGTCAAAAAGAACAGATAGAGGTATTTTCCCATTCAATAGAAAAAATTAAGGAACACATTAAAAACATGGAGCAAATGTTAGAACAGAGCTCCCACTTTCCTATGAATGTGACGGGATTGTTCATCCATCCAATTAAGGTACTCTGCGCAGATTTAGAGTTTTTGGAATGGGCGCTAGAGGAAGTGAAAAAAGGAAGGGGTGTAATTGGTCTCCAAGATTATATGAAAAATAAGAATGGATAATTTCCAAAAACTAAATAGAGAGAGAAAAATGAGTGAGAAACATATTATAAAGGATTTCAAACATCAAGTTGGAGTGCATTGTGAGTCTTCTTCAATGCGGGATATGTTTGAGTTTTATAGATTTCCTATGTCAGAAGCAATGGCATTTGGGCTTGATGGAACTCTGGGATTTGGCTTTTTTGATGGAAGTGCAAATTTCACAGGAACTGAAGGAGCAACTTTACCCTTATTTATAGGGGGAAAACAGGATACCATTAATCCAAACTCGTTAGCATGTCGTCTTTTAGGCATTACTCTTAGAAAGCAATCCTTTACTAGTGCAGATAAAGCCTGGGAAGAATCAACAAAATTGTTACTTCAAGATATTCCATTAATGCTCCAGGTTGATTTATATTATTTAGATTATATGGATTTTGAAGAGTCCATTCATTTTGGAGGGCATTTTATTACTCTTGTGGGGTATGATGAAAGTAAAGGGATTGCCTATATTGGAGATACTGAATATGAAGATTTTCAAGAAGTTTCGTTAGAAAATCTAAAAAAAGCACGGAGCTCCGAGCATGGTCCAAGTTTTCTCCATCCAAAAAACGCACAATATTCTATGAATCGTCGTTCAGATGGAAAATATCCCCCACTCGCGGCGGGAGTTAAACTGGCAATTCAAAAAGCGGTAAATCATATGCTTCGCCCTTCATTGAGCAATAACGGGCTGCAAGGATTAACCAACTTTGCTGAAAGTATTTTAACATGGGATCAATCATTCAATAAGATAGTTAAGAGTCCTTATGATCAAAAGGAGTACTCCCTTGCCCGACTAAATTTTGAATTGATCCCTGGGTACATTGAGGAATGGGGGACGGGAGGGGCTTCTTTCCGTAACTTATATAAGTCCTTTTTAGAAGAAATTAGTACTACTTCGATTTGTAAGGAAGGTCCCAAAGCATGGACTAATGAGGAAATTGGAATTATCGATGAATGTATTCCTATGATAACCCAGTCTGCAACCCAATGGACAGAATTTGCGAATATTTTGAAAGATACAGCAGAAACCTATAAGAATGAGTGTTTAGAGCATGTTAACCTTGAAGAACTTTCTGATTTAATCCTTTCAATTAGAAATGTAGAAGAAGAACTATTTAGAAACCTTTTAAAAATTAAAATTTGAATCCAGAGGCGGAAAAATGAGCAATAGTAATGAAAACATCGATAAGCATAAGTTAGTTGTGCGATGCGGGTTGTGGTGTGGCAGTTGTAGAGCCTACCTTCTCGAGAAAAAGGATTTATTCAAACAAAAAGGTTATCAGCGCGGATGTAAGGGATGCTGGATTCAAAACAAAAATTGTGCGTTTCTTAAAAAAGGATGCGCCGCATTGGAAAACAATGAAATTGCGTTTTGTTATGAATGTGAGGATTTTCCCTGTGCCAAATTACAGAAACTCGATTCAACTTATAAAACTAGATATAAAATAGATCTTGTAGAGAATCTTAGGCGCTTAGAAGAAGTTGGTAAAGATAATTGGATAGAGAACAAGAAAAGGTGTATCAATGTCCAGAATGTGGAGGGGAGATATGTGTCCATGATACTGAATGTTTTGATTGTTTTATAAAGATTAAATGAAACAAACCGAAATAATGACCATATAAAAAGATAAGGTAAAAATAGGGAGGAATGAAAAGATGGATTTAAACCAATATAAAGGATTAGATTTAGTAACCTATTGTGGATTATGGTGTGGAGCATGTCCAAGCTTTCATCGGGGGAGATGTAAGGGATGTCGAACCACTGAAAATAAAAATCCTAAGAAAAAAAAATGTGGGTATGGAATTAGAAAATGCTGTAAGGATAGAGGAATAGAGTATTGTGGGCAATGTGATGCATATCCTTGTTCTAAAATAAATAGACTAATTACATCCCAAAAAGGAAGAAAAGAATATGATTATCGCCATAATATCCCTCAAAATTTCCAGATGATTAAAAAAGAAGGATTTGAAAAATGGCTGCAATATCAACAAGAAAAGTGGAAATGTGGCCAATGTGGAGGTCATGGAGTATTCTATAATTTAATCTGTTGGGAATGTAAGAACCCAGTAGAATTATAATCAAATTAAAACTAAAAATGAGAATAAAAATTAAACAGAAAATAAAACTAAAAATCGAGGTGTAATTACAGCTATGGTAAAAATTTTTATTGATAATTTTGAGCACTTTTCAGGTGCGAATTGTCAATTGTCAAGCCTACGAAAAGTATTAGCTTACTACGATATACACATCTCAGAACCAATGCTTTTAGGGTTATGTTCTGGATTAGGATTTTTTTATTATTATATGAAGCATATGTCCTTTCCAATGATCTTGGGCTTATCAGTAAAAAAAACACAAGTATTTGAGCGAGTAATGGATCGGTTGGGCGGAAGCGTGAAAATAACAGAAACTACTTCTGTTAATACAACACATAAAAATTTAGTTAATCTCTTAGAAAAGGGACAGCCAGCAATAACATTTGTAGATTTTGCATATTTACCATTCTTTTTCGCAGAAAGAGCAGATATTCCAAACGAAGAAGCAGGACATTTTGGAGCGCATACATTCGTAACCTATAGCATTAATGAAGAGAAGAATGAAGCTTTTATCTCTGATAGATACGCTCGACCAATGAAGATGACATATGAAGAGTTGAAGGATGCGAGAACAAGCAAACATGCCCCATTTCCTACAAAAAATGAACTTGTTGAATTAATATTACCGAAGGAGATAAATAAATTAAAGGAAATCATTCCCTCAGCTATCAAGCAAAATGCTGAGTTTATGTTCAATCCCCCCATAAGAAATATGGGACTAACAGGATTTCAGAAATGGCGAAAAATGTTATCCACTTGGGAAACTGATTTTGACGTTGATGATCTTCTTTATGGGTTAGTAAGTGTGTTCATATATATGGAAACCGGGGGAACAGGGGGTGCCATGTTTAGAATCCTTTATCGAGATTTTCTACAAGAAGCTGGTGAATTGCTAGAAAACAATGGTCTTCATAAGACATCCGAAAAATATGCCGAAATTGTGGAAAAAATAAGATTAGTTGAAGGAAAAATTCTTCCCGATGAGCTTCCAAATATTGGAAAACTTAAGGAGATATACTTAAAAAGTAATGAGATCATTGAACAAGCTGCTCATGATTATCAAAAGCATTTAAAGGAGCTGAACGAGCAAAGCAAGGAAATTCTCGAAGCGGCTAATGAAGAGATACCTTCATGGAAGGAGTATATTCCAGAATTAGATAAAGAAATTAATGAATGGAAAGAAATGGAACAAGAAGCGTGGAAAATAATTAATAAATCATTATGAGAGTTAAATAAAATGAGTAATAATATCAATATTCCTGATATGGATGATCTAAGAAGGGTGTTTATGAAATATAGCCAGCAAACATTTAATAAAATACCCCAACTACCCACAAAACCCCGAATCCTAGATGTGGGCTGTGGTTCAGGCGAATCAACAATACTTCTGGCTCAATTAACCGATGGTGATGTAACTGGAATAGATATTGATATGAACGCCTTGAACAAATTTCAAGAAAAATTAGACGATAGTACGCTTAAAGATCGAATAGAGATATTAAAAGAATCATTCATTGAAAATGATTTTTCTAATGAATCTTTTGACTTAGTTTGGGCAGAGGGTGTATTTCACATAATCGGATATGATAAATGTTTACAAGAAAGCAGTCGTGTTCTAAAAAATGGAGGATTCTTAGTGGCTTTAGATACTATAAAGGTTATTAATAAACATTTAAAATCGCTTGATAAATTTGGCTTTAAAGTAATAGATAAAATTATATGGCAAGAAGGTGCCTGGTGGACGGAATATTATGAACCGTTAGAACGAAAGATCAAATATTTAAGAGATAAAGGAACGGATCCATCATTATTCAAGCATTTATTAGATCATGAGCATGAAATTGCCATGGTCAAGCACAATCCGAACGAATTTGATTGTGCTCATTATATATATCAAAAAGTAATAAAACAAAAAATGAAGGTAATGAAAAGTGGATAAGATAAAAGTTGTTGCAGCAAGAATACATAACTTAAAGAATATAGATGTAACCCTCCCGAAGGGAAAAATGGTCCTCATAACAGGGGTGAGCGGAAGTGGCAAATCAAGCCTAGCATTTGATATCATTTTTGATGAGGGAATGAATCGATATCTTCAATCAATTGGATTTCCTCCCAAATTTGAGGATGAAAAACCATTTGATCTCTTAGAGGGTTTAAGCCCTACAGTGGCAGTAGAGCAAAGGACTACTCGTGTATTTAATCCCCGCTCAACTGTAGGTACTAAAACGGGATTATATAGTTTAATTCGGATGCTTTATGCGACTGAAGGACCATTATTATGTCCCATCTGCAAAGAGCCCGTCAATCAAAATACGCTTGAATGCGATCTCTGTGGTATGGTGGTGGAGCGAAAACAGATTAAACATTTTTCTTTTAATGAACCTTCTGGAATGTGCTTAGAATGCAAGGGAAGAGGTTATACTATGCATTTCACAGAGCAGATGATCGTACGAGATTATAATAAAAATTTAATGGAAATTACCGAAGCGGGCTCAGGATGTTTCGCAGATCAAATTAGATTTGTGGAGCAATTACCGAAATTTTACGATTTTGATATCGAACTGCCCTATAAAGACCTTCCTGATGAAGTTAAAAAGGTTTATCTGTATGGAAGTGGAAAGAAACTATCATTCCAATGGGAATCAAAAACCTTCAGCGGAGAGCTCGAACGTAAATTCGAGGGGGTTATTCCCCATATGAAGCGTGCCATGAAAGAAAGCAAAAGTGCCTATCGTAAACAAAAGATTTCTAAAAATTATTTGGCAAAACAAATTTGTGAAAAATGCCAAGGATACAGAATAAATGAAGAAGCTCGCGAGATCAAAATTGGAAATAAACATATTGGTGAGCTGGCGATGATGACAATAGAAGATTTACACCATCATTTTAATGAATTAATAGAGGAGCAGCTTAAAACACCACAAGCAAGGGCACTAATTGCCTCTGTCAAACAGGGTTTGGAACGGATGAAAAATGTGGGATTGTCTTATTTGCACTTGAATCGCTCAATGCCAACTTTGAGTGGGGGGGAGCTTCAGAGATTAGCTTTGATGACCCATTTAGATGCAGGTTTAGACTCTTTGGTCTATATTCTGGACGAACCTAGTATGAGCCTACATGAGATCGAGAAAGATGCCTTAGTGGATATTTTACTTCAGCTTAAAAACTTGGGTAATACCGTAATAGTGGTCGAACATGATAAGAAATTTATTGAAATTGCTGATCAAATAATTGATATCGGTCCTGGGGCAGGTGTTCATGGTGGGGAGGTGGTATATCAAGGCACAATTGATGGGATAAAAGAAATAGAAAATTCCTTAACGAGTCAATACTTGAAAGATAGTATAAAACTCCCAGAAAAACCACTCGCAGATTATAAAAAAATTGATAAGAAGACTTCCTTTTTAACTCTTAATAATGCTTCAACTCATAATCTAAAAAACATAACAGTAAAAATACCTCTAGGTATGATGGTAGGCATAGCGGGAGTTTCCGGTTCGGGAAAAAGTTCGCTGATCTTAAATACCTTGGTCCCTCTGTTAAAGCCTCTCTTTAAACGAGGAAAAAAAAAAATCAAAAAAAAACCCCAAAATGAAGAGGAAGAAGATGAAAATGGAGAGGATCTTCTGGACTATTCTGGAGATGTAGAAGGATGGAAAAATTTCGATAACTTTGTCGTAGTAAATCAGAAACCCATTTCAAGAGTTCGCACCTCAACTCCTTGTTCCTATATTAAGATTTGGGATAAAATTCGAAAAGTCTTTGCGAAAACAGAAGAGGCAAGAAAGCATAGCTTTTCTGCGGGACACTTTTCTTATAACAGTGATAAAGGGCGATGTCCCGTATGTAAGGGTCAAGGAGTTATGGACTTACAAATCTCATTTTTAAGCAGCCTTACAATTCCTTGTCGGGAGTGTAAAGGAAAAAGATATAAACCAGAAGTCTTAGATGTAAAATATAAAGGGTATACGATTACGGATGTGTTAAATATGACTGTTTCTGAGGCTTTGGAAGTATTTAAATCCAAACAATCCATCGCAAAAATGTTGAAAGTGTTAGATGACATTGGAATGGGGTATATCACATTGGGTCAACCTTCACCAACCTTGAGCGGCGGAGAAGCACAACGCATTAAATTAGCAAAAGAATTAGGTAAGACTAGAAAAGGGCATACTCTCTATATTTTAGACGAACCCACTACTGGATTGTCCTTTTATGATATCATTCAATTAATTGAATTACTCAACCAGTTGGTTCAAGAGGAAAATAGCGTGATAATTATAGAGCATGATCCCGAAATTCTTTCATATTGCGACTATATTATCGAATTGGGACCTGAAGGTGGTCCTAAAGGAGGTAAAGTGATCGCAACAGGTACTCCTAAAGAATTGAAATCAAACAAATCCTCAAAAACTGGTCCTTTCTTAAAATAAAAAGGGATAATTTTATTCTTATTTTCTTAATATAAACACACTCGGTATCCATTATGAAAATCAAAATCCGCTCGGCAAAAGAAAATAACCTTAAAAATTTGGATGTTTTAATAGAGGATGGACTAACCGCAATTACAGGTGTTTCTGGTTCAGGAAAAACATCGCTCATCATTGATACCTTATATCATGAAGCCCGAAGAAGATTTTTAGAAACATTTTCAAAAGGAAGGGAAGAGTTCTTTATGATTCCCGCAAAAGTGAGGTCAATAAATGGAATTGGACCAACAATTTCCTTAGAGCAAAATGTGCTCAATCGCAATCCAAACTCAACCTTAGCGTCTGCAACCGGATTAATTCCGCTATTAAAAATCTTATATGCGCGCTTTGGTCAAAGGTTTTGTCATGTTTGTGGAACATCTCTAATGGTTTTAACACCAGAAGAAATCATCAAAGAATTAGATCACATTAAAACATTCGGGATGGCAGAAGTATACGCTCCCTTAGTTTCTGAAGTGTGTGGCAGTCATAAAACCCTATTAGAGTTATTGTCAAAGGAATTTGATACACACTTTATTATAGTAGATGGAAATTCTCTTGAAAGTTCAGAATTAAATCCTAACTTGAAACATTCAATTGAAATAAAAATAGGTTCTATTGATGAAACAACTACATTAAAACAATTGAGAGAGATATTAGATACGGTCTCTGCCCTTGGTGCTAATGCACTCCTTGTTAAATCAAAAGAAAAGACTATAATTTTATCACGAGTTTCCGCATGTGCAACCTGTGGTACGTGGTATTCATACTTGGAACCTCCAGACTTTAATAAAAAGTGTCCATATTGCAAAGGAAAGGGATGTAAAAAATGTAATCATACAGGGCTTATCCCGATTGCTTCAAGAGTATCTTGGGCGGGCTTAACATTCATAGAAATTCTTTCAAAATCAGTAAAGGAAGCCTTATCATTATTCCAAGAAAATCACTACTTTGCTCCAAATCGGATAAAAAATGAAATTGAAAAACGCTTAAATTCTTTAAGTTTGGTAGGACTTGATTATCTGACTTTAGACAGAATATCTCCAACGTTATCTCGCGGTGAATCTCAACGAGTGAGATTATCCCTGGCATTATTAAATCAATTAGAAGATATTACACATATCTTAGATGAACCCACTATAGGCCAACATTATATGGATGTTAAAAGATTGCTGCCAGTATTGAGGAAATTAAAGGGATCTGTGATTTGTATAGAGCATGACAAACAAGCAGTAGCTGCAGCGGATAGTGTTATTGATATTGGACCCGGAGCCGGAGATGAAGGAGGAGAAATAATATTTAAGGGTATTCCACGAGAATTATGGAACTCACAGACACCATCCGGGTTATATTTTAGCGGCAGAAAATCTGTAACTCTTCCAAAAATGGACCATCCAAGTGAACCGAAAGAATGGATAATTATCAAAAACGCGACAAGAAATAATCTGAAGAGTATCTCTATAAAAATTCCCTTAAATAGGCTCACTTGCATTACAGGAGTCTCAGGCTCAGGAAAAAGTACCCTCGCAGAAGAAGTTTTGTTTCCCTCATTAAAGCAACAAAAACCTATAGGGTGTAAGAATATAAATGGACTACACCTAAAACCAATTATTGTTGATCAAGGTCCCATAGGAAAGAATCCTCGCTCTAATCCAGCAACCTATACTAAGATTGCAGATATTATCCGTAAATTATTCGCTAAAGTTTCCAAGCTTGATGCAACCTCTTTTTCCTTTAATACAAAACAGGGACAATGTTCAACATGTAATGGAATGGGAGCAAACGAAATTAAGATGAAGTTTCTCCCCTCCAATTGGATTGAATGCCCCGATTGTGAAGGTCAACGATTCTCGGAGGAGATTTTAGAGACGAGAATAGATTTTGAGGGGGAAGGAACATTATCAATTGCAGAATTTTTTGATTTACCAATTTCAAAAGTGAGTATCCTTTTTGAGAAGGAGACTAGACTCTCAGAAAAGAGCCTTGAAAAAGCTAAAAAAATGCTGAGGGCTCTAACGGATATCGGGTTAGGATATATGTCCCTAGGACAACCCTCTCCAACCCTTAGCGGAGGAGAGGCTCAGAGAATAAAACTGGCGAAATATTTAGGAAAAAAAACCCTTAAAAACCAGCTGTTTATTCTTGATGAACCTTCTACAGGACTTCATCCCCAAGATTTGTCAGGATTACTAATAATTTTTGGTAAATTGGTTAGTGCTGGGGCAACCATCGTGATTGTGGAGCATAACCTTGATATCATTAAAGCTGCGGATTGGATAGTAGATCTAGGTCCACAATCAGGTCCTAAGGGAGGCGAAGTAGTGTATCAAGGTTCTTTAAAAGCTTTGTCAAAGATAAAAAACTCTCTCACAGCTCAAGCCTTACAAATTGAGCAAAACATAAAACCTCGTGCTACAAAAGTTCAAGAATCACCCTCAACAAAGGATTATATTTCAATTAAAAATGCTCATATTCATAATCTAAATATTTCTGTAAAAATTCCCAAACATAAGTTAGTGGTTGTGACGGGTGTGAGCGGCTCGGGAAAATCGAGTTTAATAATAGATACTCTGGAAAAAGAGGCCCACCGTCGCTATTTGGAAACCTTATCAATGTATGAACGCCAAAGTACTAAGGAAACTTCAGAAGCTTTGGTTGATAAGATTGAAGGATTAGGAATTACCGCTTCTATTTCCGCAGAAAAGATTAGGAGAAGTTGGATGCTAAATCTGAGAAATACCGTTGGAATCATTACAAATTTAGAACAACATTTAGCGAAACTTATTTCATATTTGGGTACTCGAAAATGTCCTAAATGCAACCAAAGAATGGCTCGTACTAAAAAGGGTATTTTTTATTGTGCTGAAGATGATTTAATTATCCCTATTCCGAAACCACGCCATTTTATATCATCAAATTATTCTGCAGCATGTTTAAAGTGCCATGGAGTAGGCTCCTATCAAATTCCAAATCCCTCAAAGCTCATTATTCAACCTGACAAACCTCTCTGCAGAGGAGCCATGCATTCTCCTGGTTTTTTTCCCAAAGGATACTTATGTAAACCTTATAATGTTGGATATTATATCGTTCAAGCCCTAGCAAATCGATATGGATTTGATCAATTTAACACACCTTGGAATAAGATGACAAAAGAAGCTCACCATGCATTTCTTTATGGAGATGAAAAACCTCTTATTATTAATTATGAAAACAAAAAGGGTCAGAAATCAACTAAAGAATTACATTATCTTGGTTTCTACGAACAATGGCTACGGGACTGGGATGTGGGAGGAACTTACACAGATAAAAGAATCTGTGAGGAATGTGATGGTACAAAATTGCGCCCTAAATATACTAAGGTATCACTATTTAAATATAGTATGCCAGAACTTTTGGAATTATCATTAGAAGAACTTTATTCCTTATTTATCAATATTGAGCTGAATGACGAAGATTTAGAACATGTTGAATATAATCTAACCACTACACTCAAACGATTGAGTTTTCTCATACGAACGGGTTTAGGATATATTCATTTAAATCGCGTGGTAGAGACGCTTTCTGCGGGAGAGGCGCAACGTATTAAGCTAGCTGGTCTATTGGGGGGAGAATTAACGTCCTTAACGGTTTTACTGGATGAACCATCTCGTGGACTTCATCCATCTGAACTTGAAGCTCTCATTGAAGTGTTAGAGGAATTACGTGATATGGGAAATACTGTTATCGTAATTGAGCACGATTTTCTTTTCATGGAACATGGAGATTATATTATCGACATGGGTCCGGGAGCTGGAGCAAAAGGAGGGAAAATCGTAGCGGAAGGCACTTTAGAGGATATAAAAAACTCAAATTCACTTACAGCCCTTTGGTTAACTAAGAAGAAAAAATTCAACTTTCAAAAAAAAGACATAGTACCTAAGAAATGGTTAACAATAACTGAGGCTCGTCATAACAATCTAAAAATTGATAAAGTTGAAATCCCACTTGGTTTTCTAACGGGAATATGCGGTATTTCAGGTTCTGGGAAAAGCACACTCATTATTGATACTCTCGGTCGAGCATTAGCACCTAAAAAACATACTACATCCGTCTCAAGAGAAATTATTACTCCTGGAAAGTATGATACAATTGAAGGTAAATTAGCAAAAACTATAATAATCGATCAAGCTAAGAAGAAGATCAAGTCTCCATTGAAATATCTCAATCTTGAAACACAAATCCGAAAAGTGTTTGCGGACTCTGAAGATGCAAAAATCTTGCATCTTTCTATAAAGGATTTAGCGAAGCGATGTACTGTCTGTAAGGGGAAAGGATGCATTAAAATCGATATGCAATTCCTTCCAGATATTTATGAACAATGTGATGTGTGTAAAGGTTCTGGACTCCTGGCAGAGTCTCGAAATGTGAAATATAATGGTGTCTCATTGGCAGAAGTTAACGATTTAACTATAAATGAGGCCATCGCTGTGTTTCATGGACATCAAAATATTATTACTAAATTAAAAGTAACTCAAGAGATTGGTTTGGAATATCTTCATTTAAACCAACCCGCACGGTCACTTTCAGGGGGAGAAATACAAAGACTTAAAATTGCTAAGCAATTGATGAAGAAATCGAGAAAAAACACCTTATACATTCTTGATGAGCCATCGATTGGTCAACATATAGAAGATCTTTCAAAATTAATAAAAAGTTTGAAACGATTAGTAGCTGAGGAGCATACTGTAATTGTTATCGAACACCATCCCCATCTACTTGCATCTTGCGATTGGTTGATTGAATTGGGACCTGGTGCTGGTGCTCATGGAGGGAAAATAATTGATACGGGAACGCCCGAAACACTAAGTAAGAAAGGCACGCCCACCGCACCATATATTAAAAAAGTATTAGAGGCGATAAAATGACTTGGATTCCAATATTACTTACTGATCCTTCTGCAAGCTTAAGATTTCTGGTATTGAAAAACCTACTAAACCGTACTGATGATGATAAAGAACTAAAGGAGTTAAAAACCTTGAGAGAAATGGATCCTCTTATAACAAATTTAGAGAAGCTCCAAAAATCGGATGGATCTTTTTCCTCTATAGAAAATATTCAAATTTCCACCAAGCATAATTTACATCTTACATCAATGGTTCTTCAACGATTAGGATATTTGGAATTTGATTCTACTAATTCTATAGTACGTAAAGCAGTAGAATATATTTTTTCAAAACAAAATGCAGATGGCTCGTGGCCTTTAGAAATCAACACAGAACGAGATGATGAAGAAATAGGGTATCAGATGATCCCCAATCAGACCAGTATCCCACTTTTAGGATTAGCAATGAGCGGATATGCTACAGATGCGAGAGCTGAGAAAGCATATAATTGGTTGTTAGAAAATAGATTAGAGGATGGCTCATGGATGACAGGTATTTCCGCCGGAAATTGTGGAGGAGTTGCGGGATATCGTAAACTGCCTCATTCACAATGGGGTTGTCGCTCGAATACAACTGCAGCATTGAGTTGTTTAGCATACCATCCCAAACTCTGTAAAAGCGAAGCTACAAAAAGAGCGTTAGACTTAGTTTTAGGAACCAATATTAAAAATAAAAGCACAATGGGATTCTATCTTGCAAGATGGCTTGGCTTGGAACCTTATTTCGGACAAATTACATATATGGCGAAATTTGACATCGCTCATCTACTAAGATTATGTTGGAAGATTGGAGCCAGTATACACGATACTCGTATTAGTGAATTTATTGAGTTTGTTAGATCATTACAAGGAAAATTTGGGTTATGGGAATCTCCAAATTATCCCAGAATTACCAGGTGGCTAAGTTATGATCTTTTATATTCCCTATCTAATTTAGAGACGAAAGCTAATTGGATCAGCTTAGAACCGAAAACACCTTTTCAAGCTTACCCCAAAAAGAATAAAAGATTTTAATGAAAGATTAAGCCTTATCTCCTTTTCTATTTAAAATTATTTTCATAATAACTATACTTACCTTGTAAGTATTTTCTCTTTTAAATTCTACAAAATACCTTTAAATAGTTTGTAATTATTAAATATCTAAAGCTATTGAGTGTTTCTAAATTAGAATAGATAAGTATCGATGAGATTTTCTGGGCGTTATCTCGGATTCAATCAATTACATCGAAGGATGCGATTTATTCTATTTTTAATTAGCATTTTTTTACTCGGTTCTTTTACTTATGGTAAATATCTTACTCAAAATTCTACATCTATTACTGCTCTGCACGCTTCAGATCCATTTATAACATCATCTGAATTTATCTATACTAATGACGTGCTTAATATTTCCCAAATATTTCAATTACTGGAGACTTCTGAAGATAATGGGACTATTCTCAATAACAATTCATTAATTTTCGATTTAGAGACTTCCCGATGGAATGTCTCGCAATTAGAATGTAATATAACCGATATAAGCTTTACTAACTCAATTAAAACAATAGAAGATAATTCTCAAAATTCTTATGTTCTCTATCAGAATCGAGATGTACTTGGGGTTCAAATTGACCTCCCAGTACGTACAAAAATCTATAAAATCTGGATCTATGGAGAAGTTCTTAATCAAGAAGATGATTCTATCGATCTTCAGATAAATGGCTATAATTCTGCAAATCATTTTCCAAACAGCACAGTATACGGGGAAAAAATAGCTTTAAATATGTCCTCCGAAGAGAATTGGTATTTGCACGAGTTTTCAACACCTCTTGAACTACCCAAAGGAAATTATTCATTACTATTAAATGGGTTTGGTACTGAATTAGAGGGATATTATAGATGGTATTATAATGATGTAGATCCTCACTATTCAGAATTATATAGTTGGAGACATGAGAATCAATGGTATAAAACACAAGGAGCTCCGTTTTTATATAAGTTAGAACAGCAGATTGTTGATGATTTTTATCCTTCGGAACTTAATATGTCTGCGGACATTAATGGGAAAAATCATACTATTGAGGATACAACGGAAAAAAACACTGGAAATTTACACATCACGGAAGGATTTTTCCCAAATACTACGAAGCTAAGTATTTTTTTAAAAAACAACCTTTCTGATACGTTAAAAGTGAATCTGAGTTATTTACTAAGATTAACAAATCATTTTACTTCAGTGGGAAATATTATAATTAAGCTAAATTCAAATAATGAATGGCATCTCTATCCAGAATTCAATAGACTTTTTGATAATTATTCTGTTATATTTGAATATCCAAGAAGTTGGAGTGATTTAAGTCTGTTTAGAAAGAATGGAAATGAAACAGAATGGCAAAATGTCACCCATCAAATATATATCACCAATGAGTTTGTTACCATACCAAATAATACAATAACACCTGACACCAAATGGAATATATCTGTAACATCTCCTCTCATAGATTTGCCTTTAGATCCTCCCAATCCAGAATATGAGCCAGGACAAGTTCTGCAGTTCTCTGTTTTATCACCAAATTCTTATGGAAATTTTACTTTTATATTAGTTAATTCAACCGGAGCTAAAATCAGCCAAAAAATTAAACAAAATTTACCAGAAGAATTAATTTATTTTTCTTATTCAATCTCCTTAGACGTTCAGAAAGATGTATGGAGGGGATTTATTTTTTGGAATAATGCAACTGATGGTGGGGTGCAAGTATTTTCCTTTAAAATTATTATTTCAGAAAAGATTGTTATTTTTCCTAATTTTTCCCCTTCTAACACAAATTATATAAGGATTAATCCTGTCCAAATCTCCCTTTTGTTAGGAATTATTTTATTTGCTATTGGAATTATTTTAACAAGCTTTATTGGTATCCTCAAAAAGAAAAATAAAAATGGAACTTATAAACAAGAAATAAAAAGTAAAGCTATTGACTTGCTCAATCTTAAAGATTTGATAGTTATTGCCAAAGATTCGGGATTAAATGTATATGAAGAGCATTATAGTGGAAGAAAAATTGATCCCGCTTTAATATCGGGCTTTTTAGATGCTATACGTGCTTTTGGAATAGAAATGACTGGAGATCGACAAAATACTCAATTGTTTTCCTTAGAATACAAAAATTCAACGGTGTTAATGTCAGAATTTAAAAGTTTTCGGTTAATTCTCATTTTAAAAGAAAAACCCTCATCTTACTTTTTAGATAGAATTACAGCATTATCCCACGAAATTGAAAAGAATTATGGAGATAAATTGCGTACTATTTCCCATAATAATAATGCGTTTTTTGGTATTCATGAATTAATTAAGAAGAATTTGGGAACTTCTTTCTTATTGCCCCTTAAAATTAATACCACCAAGAATTTAAATTTAAACCCCTTAGAAAAAGAGCTCCTTTCTAAATCTAAAAGATTTATGAAAGAAAATAATTTAGATTATTTCTTTGTATCCTTTTTAGTTTTTGAAGAAGAAATCAATGCAAAACATGTAGAAGCAATTTTTTCCTTAATAGAAAAGAAAATATTTTCACAATGGATCGGCACGGAAGCCCCGACCTTTAGGGCGGGGAGGAAGTGCCGTTAGATAGTATTAAGTGACAAGATTTAAATACGTGCGTTATCATTATCATTATAAGGTTGAGTTCTAATGAAGTTTTGTAAGACGGCACAGATACAGATCATCGGAGAAA
>SHMU01000004.1 GCA_008080765.1 Promethearchaeota archaeon
GAACGTATCGGCGGATATCATTCGACAATATATTAAGAATCAAAAAACAAAGAGTGGCGTCTCATCCACCGACTAAAGTCGGTGGTTTCCACGCTTGCATAATTTATGAATCTCAGGTATTAGTAATAATAGATTTTTGATAGGATGACGTAGTTTTTCCCCAATTGTGGCAATTATTGTACGATTAGAATGAAATACCTCTTTGATAAATGATTCAAAAAAATCTGAAAATAATTCCATTTTACCGATTTCATCAATGATTAGTACTAGTTCTTTCTCGTTTTTCTTCTTGCGGTATTTCGATAGATCTTCAATCAAGGCTATTAGATATTGTTCAAACGTTTCAATAAATACATTATAATTTCCGAGCTTATAGTTTGAATCCATAGTTCCTTTTCTCGCTAGGGGTATTCTTAGAGAGGATTTAATATCTAATATATTGAATCCTATTCTCTTTCCATTTTCAATTATTTCTGGCGTTAAAAATCCTATTAGGAAGAGTTCAGGTCCCAAAGTATCTAGTATCCTTCGTATTAAGGTAGACTTTCCAGAACGTGGTGGTCCCGTTATTAATATTTTAAGATTCGTCCTTCCTTTCACCTTTGAATGGATTCCATATAGGTGGTAAAAAAAAATATTTTTCTTTATATAAACATTATTTTATAACATTAGTAATCAAAATAATATAAAATTATTTAACAATGGAGCATAAAGAAGATTCGTTTATTGGCGAAAAGGATTTAAAGATATACTATCAAATATGGATTCCTGAAGGTAGTCCAAAAGCAGTGATACAAATTGTACACGGATTCGGGGAGCATTCTGGTAGATACATGAATGTAGTAAATAAATTGGTTCCAATGGGATATATCATCTATGCAGACGATCATAGAGGGCACGGGAAATCAGATGGTGTAGAAAATTATGTAGATTCGTTTGATCTATATGTAGAGGATGAAAAGAAGTTATATGATATTGCACGAGAGAATCATCCCAATATTCCTTATTTTATGTTGGGACACTCCATGGGGTCAGGAATCGCTCAATATTTTGCGAAAAAGTACCAATCATTATTGGATGGATTAATTCTTTCTGGAGCAGGAAATTCTGTGGGAGATGAAGTATCTGGATTTATAAAAGTAATGTCAAAAGCTATGGCGGTCTTAGCACCTAAGATGACCGTAGATTCTGGATTGGATCCAAATTTTCTCAGCCATGATCCCCAAGTCGTTCAAGCATATATTGATGATCCGTTAGTACATTATGAGAAAGTAACTGCCCGTCTTGGGAAAGAAATGCTTGTTCGATTTACTAACTTGGATGAAGTCGTCGAAGAGTTAACATTACCCCTACTCGTTCAATGTGGTTCTGAGGATAAAGCAGTTTTTGGGATTGATGAACTCAAACAACATTACACAATGGAGGATAAAACCGTAAAAATTTACGATGGATTATATCACGAAGTCTATAATGAAGTAAAAGATAAAAGAGAGATCGTGTTAAACGAACTTGCACAATGGCTTGAGAATCACATAAAATAACAACTTTTAAATTTATCTTTTTGTTTTTTATTTTTTTTGAAATGTGGGTGAATAAGCCAATGAATAAGCCAATGAATAAGCCAATGAATAAGCCAATGAATAAGCCAATGAATAAGCCAATGAATAAGCCAATGAATAAGCCAATGAATAAGCCAATGAATAAGCCAATGAATAAACTGATAAACAAAAATCGATAAGTAAACTACTGCTTTAATAAGAGCATAAAAGAGCTAATTAATAAAATATTCTATTAAGAATTCGATAGTTCTTGAAACTGTTGTAATAATTCTTTTTGTTCTTTATTAGTTGATTTCGGAATGATGATATTAATGACTATATATTGATCTCCTCGTCCTCTCCCTCTCATATAAGTCGCACCTCTGTTTTTAATGCGAAATTCCGTTCCAAACTGAGTCCCTGGCGGAATATCTAATTCTTTCTCTACTATTTCCTCTTTCTTATAATTTAAAGTGGGAACGACAATGCTACCTCCTAAGATTGCGGTGACAACATCCACATCCACTTTTGTAAATAAATCATTGCCTCTGCGAATAAAGTTTTCATTTTGCTCAACCTTGATCTTTAGATATAAATCACCAGGAATTGCATCTCTCGAAGGAATGTGTCCGGCACCTTGTGCTTTTAGATGGACTCCATTTTCAATACCAGGAGGTATTTCTAATCCTTTGATTTGTTTTTTTTGTTTGACAACTTTCTTTCCTTTACAAACGTGACATTTGTTTTTAATGGTTTTCCCGCTTCCATCACAATAGGGACATTCTGATTCTCTGATAATCGTTCCAAATCCAGAACGAGTCATTTTTCTGTATCTACCGGAACCTTGACATTCAGGGCATGTTTCAATTGAAGAAAGATCTTCTGCCCCAGTTCCATCGCATTCTGAGCATGGGACATAGCGTTCGATTTCGACATCTTTTTTTACTCCAAAGATAGCTTCTTTAAAGCTAATATCGAGAATTCTTTCAATATCTTGACCTACTTCTCTTCTCTGTGCTCTTCGATTTGCTGTACCGCCACTTCCAAAGCCCCCGAAGCCTCCGAAGCCTCCGAAGCCCCCGAAAAATGATTCAAAGATCTCATCAATGCCCGGAATTCCTCCTTGAAAGATATCAGACATATCAACATCAACCCCCCTAAACCCGAAGTTGTCATAATTTCGGCGCTTTTGGTCATCGCTCAGTACTTCATAGGCTTCCTGCACTTCAATAAATTTTTCTTTGGCATTAGGATCTTCCTTATTGACATCTGGATGATATCTTTTTGCTAATCTTCGATAAGCCAATTTGATTTCGTCAACACTTGCATCCTTAGAAACACCTAAGACCTCGTAGTAATCTCTCTTATTAGATGAGCTCATAGTAATATATTCTTTTCACTTAGTCTTGATTAATTAATTCTAAATGCTATTTAGGTAAATCTTTATTACAATTTAATTTTTTTTCTTGTATTACATATTTTTTACTACCTATGTAGAAAAAATAAAATGAAAATAATAAAAAGAAACCGTAATAAATCCTCTAATCCATCAATTATGAATTATGGGAATTTAATGTCTAGTAGAATTTAGTTAGTCCTCGTCCCAATCTACATCTACTACGTTTTCCTTTTCTTCGGATTCCTCTTCTTTCTTCGATTTGTAGGAAGCTCCTCCAGATCCTGTGGCTCCAGTACCTGGTGCGCCCCCCATACCTCCCGGTGGAGCGCCTGTACCTCCTTGGGCTGCTCTTTGTGCTTGCTCAGCTGCTTGCTGATAAGCTTGCTGTTGTCCTGGTTGCGCATACACTCTCTGAGAAAAGGCGTGCATTGATTTTTGGAGATTCTCTATTCCTGCTTTAATACGATTAAGATCATCACTTTGTATGTCTTCTTCTAAAGATTTGATGGCGACTTCAATTTGTTGTTTTTCATCGTCCAAAATTTTATCCTTGTTTTCATCTAATAATTTTCTGGTTTGATATATCATTGATTCTGCGTTATTTCTTGCCTCGATTAATTCCTTTAGCTTTTTATCCTCTTCTTCATACTTCTCTGCCTCTCTCACTTTACGTTGGATTTCATCTTCAGAAAGTCCTTTTGCTCCAGTCACCGTAATTCCTTGTTCCTTACCGGTTCCTAAATCCTTTGCGGTCACATGAACAATACCATCGGCGTCAATTGAAAATTTTACTTCTATCTGAGGTACCCCTCGCGGAGCAGGTGGAATTCCCGTCAAATGAAATTCTCCAAGCGAAATATTGTCTTTCGCCATTGCTCTTTCTCCTTGGAGTACATTTATGGTGACTGCGGGTTGATTATCGGTTGCCGTAGAAAATATCTTTTTCTTTTCGGTAGGAATTGTAGTATTTCGTTCAATTAATTTTGTAAAAACACCACCTAATGTTTCTACTCCTAAGGAAAGGGGAGTCACGTCTAGTAATAATAAATCATCAATTTCTCCAGCAATAACTCCCGCTTGAATTGCAGCTCCTATTGCTACACATTCCATAGGATCAACGGAGTGTTCGGGCTCTTTATTGAAGAATTTCTTGAATCGATCTTGAACACAAGGCATCCGTGTAGGACCACCTACTAACAGAATTTTATCTACCTCACTGATAGGTAACTTACTATCCTCCGTAGAGCGTTTCATAATGGGG
This sequence comes from Promethearchaeota archaeon, assembly GCA_008080765.1. Classification (GTDB taxonomy): domain Archaea; phylum Asgardarchaeota; class Lokiarchaeia; order Sigyniarchaeales; family SOKP01; genus TEKIR-8. The sequence continues at coordinate 4,199 of SHMU01000004.1, forward strand.
TCTAACCTTCTTAAGACCGGTTCTACTAATTGCTCCAATTTAGATCGAGTTAACTCCATTTCTAAATGAACAGGATTTCCCTCTCTTTGTGAGATATAAGGAAGATTTATACTGGTAGATAGCGTAGTGGAAAGCTCTATTTTTGCTTTTTCGGCAGCATCCTTTACTCGAATCATTGCTTTTTTATCATTTCGCAAATCAATTCCTTCTTTCTTTTCAAATTCATCAATAATCCAATCAGTAATTTTATCATCCATATCCCGGCCACCTAATTGGGTATCACCGGCAGTTGAAAGGACTTCAACTACACCTTCTCCGTATTCCATTAGGGTGATATCAAAAGTTCCGCCTCCCAAGTCAAGAACGCAGATTTTAAGTAACTCATCGGATACTCTGTCTAACCCGTATGCTAAGCATGCAGCAGTAGGTTCGTTGATCATTCGAACCACTTCCAATCCTGCGATTTCTCCGGCATTTTTTGTAGCAGTTCTTTGAGCATCGTTAAAATATGCGGGAACGGTAATTACAGCTTTCTTGACTTCCTCTCCTAGATAATCTGAGGCATCATTCTTGATCTTTTTTAGAATCATGGCGCTGATTTCCTCGGGAGTGAATTGCTTTATTTCATCTCCTACTTTGACTTCCGCTTTATAACTTAAGCCCATTTTACGTTTTATGCCCGTAATAGTACCTTCAGGATTAGATAATGCTTGTCTGCGTGCGGGCTCACCAACTATTTTTCTTCCATTCTCATCAAATGCCACATACGAAGGAAAGGCTTTTCCACCAAGAGTTCGCCCTTCTGCGGCGGGAACAATTTCAGGTTTACCAACAGCATTTAGTACAGCACAAGCACTATTGCTTGTACCGAGGTCTATACCTATAATTCTCTCTTTTCGTGTTCGTTTTTTCTTTTCTCCTTCACTCATTATTAACTTTCACTTTTTAAAGAGTATTTGTTTATGATTCTAATTTGTAAATTTATAATTGTGATTAAATCTTGCTTTAATAAACTAAATTAAGTATATCTTAAATTTTTTTTTAATGATCTCTAAATCAAAAAATTTTTTAGAAATTCTACTATAGGTTACTTAAAAATACTATTGATAAGAGATTGAGAAATGGATAAAAAAGGAGAAGAAATTAATACCACCTCCCCAAAAGATGACCAAACACGCGAAGCAGAGGTAGAGAAGGAATCTAAGAAAGAAAATAATAAAGAGAAAAAAAAAACTTTTAAAGATAAATTTGAAGAAGAGCTAAAGGAATTTTCCAAAGAGGAGTTAATTGAAAAAATTATTACATTAGAGCAAAAGAAATCGGAGCTGCAAGATCAAAATGAAAACATGAGGGAAGATATTGACAAATGGAAAGATAAATTTATGCGTCTTCAAGCAGAATTCGAAAATTCACAAAAGCGATGGGATAAGTCTCGAAAATCTCTGATGAATCAATCCATAGCGAATGTATTAAGAAATTTTTTACCTCTTTATGATTCGTTCCATAGTGCAATAAAGAATATAGAAAGCGACAACCCAATTATCCCTTTTTACAAACAATTTATGAATATTCTGAAATCGTATGATGCACATCCTCTTGAAATAAATGAAGGAGATAAATTTAATTATGACTTGCATGAAGCACTTAGTTCTATTGAAAAAGAGGATATGCCAAACAATTCTATTGTTGATGTTATTCAAGAAGGATGGAAATTTAAGGATGATGTACTGAGATATGCGAAAGTAATCATTTCTCGAAAGCCAAAACCGCCAGAACCCCCTAAGCCTTCTAAAGAGGGGGAAAAAGCACCCATCGATGACGAAGTAGAGAGTACAGAAAAAAAAGAAGAAAAAGAGGGAAAGAAGGAGAACGAAAAAGAAAAAGAAAAAGAAGAAGAAGAAAAAGAAAAAGAAGAAGAAGAAAAAGAAAAAGAAGAAGAAGAAAAAGAAAAAGAAGAAGAAGAAAAAGAAAAGAATCCATAATCTTCTCAATAAATTATTAAATAGCTTTTTCTACTCAACCACATTCATTTTAGTTTTGAAATCATCCCGAGGATTTAAGAGAAAGCTTTATCAAAAAATGATTCTTTCTCAATAAGACCCGCTTCTTGTAAAATTTTTCGATGATCAAAGGCCAATTTCGTTTTATGTAACTCTTTTATGGGGAGATATAATGCTTCTTTGGAATCAGTATCTCCACGTGCCTTAGAAGGGTCACCGGTAATTTCACAGAGAAATGCTGTTGAGTGCACTTCTCCACGAGGATCTCGTCCAGGTTCATCGAATACACCAATCTTTTTGATAATTTTGATCTCCATATTTGTCTCTTCTTTAATTTCTCTAATAATTGCCTCTTTTGGAGTTTCTCCTTTATTTATAAACCCTCCGGGAAGTGCGAAAAAGTCTTGAAATGGGGGATATTTCCGTTTAATTAATAATATATTTCCTCTTCTATCAAGAATTACTCCATCAACAGTTTTTCTTATATTCTCTTTTTTAATATCATATTTTACAAGCGCATAGTAAATTAATGCAATGACCAATACAGAACTGATTATAATAGCAAATGTTCCATTTAATATCACTGCAGGAATATCTCCTTCTCCTAAACTAAATGAGATCATCAACAATTCTGCTAAATCGGCAAGAATACCGGCGCCTAAGAGAAAGTTTAAAATATTTAATGCTTTTTCCGTTTTTTCTTGATCTTGATCAGATCTACGCTGATAAACTTCCCGCATTGTATCATAGATTAAAGAGAATTTTTCATTTACTCGTTCCTTCACGCTAGTTAAATCAAATTTGGTAATTAAATGTTTTAAAACGGTCGTGTAATGCTGCCGTCGATTATAATCTAATTCATTATATATCATACTGAGTGTATTTTGAAGGATCCCTCTAAGAAAGCGTAGATTTTTAAGTTTTTCTTCAAGGATTTCAATATCTTGTAATCCTTCCCTATGAGTGTTTAAGAAAAGGTAATCAAGAGAATTATTGATTTCTCGTAATGAAAACATTATAGTTCTAATTCTGGCAGTTGGTTCTAAGACATTTGTTTTCATATAAGAATTAAAAAATCTTTCATAGTTTTCTTCTGCCATATATACAAATCCTGAGTTTCGATTAATATAGTGTAATTCTGAAAGGCGATTAGATAGATTATTTTGTACTCTCTCCCGATAGAGGGAGGGAGAATAATCTTCCCATTGACCCGAGTATAATACCGTCCAATAAGACAAGTCTTTATCATGAGCGAAGACTTCCTCATCCGTCCATTCAATATCTCGAGGATCTGTTTTATTTGAGGTAGCAAATACAAAAATCGGGCTTTCTATATCAAAATAGATCTGCTCTTGAGAAAAGATCTGTTCTTTTTGAATTTCATTTTTGATAAGAAAGGGGATTTGTTGAAGTAAAGTAGGTTTAATATCTTTCTTTTTTGCAGGATTGTCTTTGTAATATTCAACTTCAAAATAGAAATATCCGAGGGAATTGTAGAAATCATTGGTGTTTTCATTGTAATATGGAAAATTATCAAATGATTCAATCCAATTGCATTTAAGGGATACATTTTTTGCCATCTGAATGAGATCATCTGCAAATTCCTCTCGATAGGCATCCTTTTTTGAGATAGTAGAAATTCTCTTTTTTATAGCATTTTCAAGTCTCTGCGCAATTTCTAAAATATCTACTTTGACTGTATTGACAAAAGCACTAATAAACCAATACTCTTCTTTATAGATAAATTTGATTTGTTTACTCATTGTAACTCTATTCTCATTCTTCATTTATTAGTTTTTTTTATTATAATAAACATTTAGTAAGGATTAAATAAATAGTTAGTTAGTCGAGATAGAAACTGGTCTAAGCATTATTTATAAATTCTTTATCAAATTTATTCATAATAGTTCTTATATAATATATAAAATTTAGAATTAAATTAGAAAGCGAACTAACTTTGAAAATAAAATTCAAAAATGACTATGAATAATCAATTCTTTAAACAAGTTTGGGCTTTTGCGGACAGATCTTTGCGTGAAATTATTCGCAATAAAATGGTACTTTTCTGGCTATTTTTATGGCCAATTCTATGGTTTTTTTTGTCAGTATTTCTGTTTATTGCTCCCAATACCCCTCCAGGTATTGGTCTACAGATCGCAATAGGTACAAATGCTATTTCAATGGGTATTTTTGCTTCTCTAACCGCCACCATGGTGGGATTTTCCGTGGATTTTGCAGAAGACATCAATCTGAAACGATATCGTTTATATCGCTCCTATCCCATTAATCCTCTAGCGGACTTTTTAGGGCGATTTTTATCGGGGTTTATCTTTGGGTGCATTAGCTTTAGTGTAATAATAATTATATCGTTTATAATGGGTGCACGCATTATGTTCAATCCCATACTCACTATTCCCATAGTGATTCTATCTTTATTACTACTAAGCTTTTTGGGAATGGGTGTCGGGCTTATCATAGCAAATATTTCCAATGATCCGAACTATGCTGTAGGTTTTTCTTTGGTGGTCTTGATGCTTTTGTTTTTTATCACCGGGTATAATGGTACCGTTGCAACGATGTTTCCCGGACCTAAATGGATGCTAAATTTCTTTCCAAATTCTCTTGCTACACGATTAATTGCATTAGCATTAATTGATTTTACAGATTACGGTTTTGATAATCCTCCACTTTCACCACCTACTATGCCAACCAATCCTCTTTATATTATTGTACTATTGATTTATGGGATTATATTTTTACTTATTGGATGGTTTTTAATGTATAAATTTCAATATCAGAGAAGATTATTTGGAGGGAAGTGAAATATGAAAAAAATAATAACCGTGAAAAATCTCCAAAAGGAGTTTGAAGCAGACAGAGTATTACAAAATATTACAATGGATGTGCACGAAAATGAGATTTTAGTTCTCCTTGGTCCTAATGGTGTTGGCAAAACGATTTTGCTCTGTTGCCTTACAGGAGGGATTATGCCTTCCCAAGGAGAAGTTTTAATAAATGGAAAATCGCCAGAATTAATGGAGATAAAAAAGCAAATTAGTTTTTTACTTCAAGGATCTATGGTCATTAATTTTTTAAATGGAAAAGAAAATATTGACTATTTTACCCGATTGCACGAAAAATCAACCGACAAGTGGAAAGAGCTTGTGAAAAAATTTGAGATTGAGGATGAATTAACAAAAATTGTGAAAAATTATTCTGGTGGAATGAAACGGAAAATCGAGCTCATTATTGCATTAACAATGGATACCCCCATTTTAATATTTGACGAGCCCACTACAGGCTTGGACTTATCTATGATTCGGGTCTTCCATGATCTGTTGCTAAAAGAAAAAGATAAGGGAAAAACAGTTATTCTTTCCACTCATAACCCTATTAATGCAGAAATAGCTGATCGGATAATCTTTATGCGCGGAACAGAAGCAGGAAGCGAAATTATTACCTCAGATACTCCCCAAGGTTTATTAGATCAAGTACCAAGAATTATTCGCTTAACTGCATCAACAGCAAAAATTAATCAAAGAATAGAAAACCATCTTTTAGGAGAACGTTTATTTGAAAAGGGAGGAGAATCCATTGGATTTATCTCAGATGATGGTTCCACCTTAAATCAAATTAAATCAATTGTTGCTGATGAAAATCCGAAGTGTGAAGTCAAAATGGAAAGTCCAAGCTATACCGATATGTTTAACTATTTTACCTATATTTGGCAAAAAGAATAGCATTTGAAAATTACTTTCAATTCTTTTTTTTCTTTGATTTTTTAATTTTAACCAAAAGATTAATAGAGTTCTCTTAATTTAATTAGATTAAGAAAATAGATTAAGAAAATAGATTAAGAAAATATTAATGGAAATGAGCGAAGAACCGGAATTACCACCGCTTCCTGCAATAGGGGACATATTAGATCGAAAGGATCGTTTTATTCAGAAAGTATATAGTGTTGTTAACTGCAAGGATTGCAAAAAGGAATACACTCGAGAATTTAAAAAAGGAGATTATACTTTCAAAGAAATTGAAAATGAAAAATGTCAAGAATGTGAGAAAACAACTAAAGCTATGATAACAGAAATCTATTCAGAATGGATTGATCCCAAAAAAGTGAAAGACAACATTATTCCTTAAGCTATTTTATAGAAATTTACAACCCCATGGCAATTGCAACTGGTAGCTATTAGCAGTCTAAAATTATTTTTTCTCAAAAGATCGAGATGTTTATTAATCTTTGCTAATACTTCTTCGATTTCCCCTCCTTTAAGCCCTCCAAGACCGGGAAGAAGTTGATAACTATGAAGCACAATATTTACTTCCCTCCTCTCTTGAGAGAGATTTATATTATTGGATACATTAAATATCTTTTTTAGATAATTTGTTAGGGTAATGGGCTTTTCTCTATCGAAATTTGGGCAATATTGAGAAGGTCCTGCACAATTATCGGGACAAACTTCATTTTGTTTAGCATACGATAGATATAAAATATTCTCTTGAAGTAAGGAGTCTAATAACAAAGCGGGATTAATTCTTTTAGTTGCAGTTATACACCTCTTTCCATCTGGAACTAACTCGATATTGCAAGAAGATAAGAAGTTTTTTACGATGAGAGCTGTTAGATGTAAGGGGATTACCGGAATTATCCACTCAAACTTAATCTTTTTCAAGAGCTCATTAATAATTATGATATTATTTTCAAAAAATACGATTGAATTCTGAGAATTTCTATCAAAATTTGCCAAAAGAAGCTTTAGTTCTTGAAAATGGGTATTGATAATTTTTGAAGCAATGCAATTGGGATCATTGTCAATTAAAATGGTAGCATAATGATTTTTCTTAGCAAAATGGAGCGCTTTTTTGCTGAATTTGCCTCCACCCGCAATTAATAACGTTTTCATTAGAATAACTGCTAATTAAGGTACAGTTGTTTCATTGGAAAGTTTACTTTTTTTTGGAGCTTCTCCATTTTCTTTCTCAATATTATCATCTATGTCCTTGGTATAATAATTGATAAGGGCACTATTGAAAAAAGAGGTGATAATAAAGGGGATATACATTATCCATTTAGATTGAGGAAGAAAAAAAGGCGATACACAGAGCCAGAAGATTAAAATGATACCAATTATTAAGATGAAATTAAATTGTTCCAATGAATCCGATTCAAAATCGTTATAGAATAATGCTAATGGGATGCAGCCGAGAATTACTAAAGCTAAAAATTGATATTCTATAAAATTGAAAATAGTGTTTTCCGTAAAATCAAATAGAATGAAAAAATTAACAACTGATTGCATAATAAAGGCTGCAACAAAAAAGACATATGCAATAACCAAATTGAATATATTTTTATTATCTTTAGATTGATTATATTTCTTTATATAAAGAATGGTAAAGAGAGCAATAAAGAGAAGAACAATAATATCAGGTATGATAAATATAATATACTCATCCTTAGGAAAGGCTTCTGAAACAAATGTTTGATTGAAATAATAATAAAATATAAGGCCGTCCATCATGAAAGTAATAATTTTAATTATTTTAGAATATATCGCATTGATTTTAAATGTTGCTATAAATTAGATTCGCTTAAATTAATCTCACATTAGATGAGCATACAAGAGAATCTCAAATAACTACAAGAGTAGAATCTTTTATCGAAATGATAAGGAGGAAGAAATACTTTAAGCGAATGTGAAACTTTTCCTTTTTCTACTTTTTCTATCATTTATCTATAATTTTGCAATTAGAGATATGAAAAAATAAAATTGAATATTTATTGAATTGTCTTTTCCTTTGAAATTGGAGGCTCTAATGAGATACATTCGTCCATAATTTCTTGGAAGGTGTCGGGATCGGTAAAAAAGTGGTAAAACTCGTCTATCTCGTTATTATAAAACTCGTGGGCGTAAGCGTCTTCTAATAGTTCTACAATCTGTTTGAGGCTCGGCTCGTTATCGAAGAGCGTTCCTTTCATCGTGCGAATTAGAAATCGTAGCTTCTGCTGATTCTGGCTGTCGAATCTCGCATATTTGTTGAATAACAGCGACTTACACGTATAGGGGTGGTGGCATTCCATGATATGCCCGAAGTCGCAAAACATACACGAAAACAGCTCGTCATTGAATAATTCTCGATTGTCACGGGGGCAAAAATAATGACCTTCCATAATGGTAAGGCTTCGGACTAAGTTTCTCAACTTTATCTCTTCGTAAGTGGACTTGTGTTCCTTTTCTCGTAGTCTTTTTATAGCGTTGGTTATGATCAATACTGCTTCGGCTTTCTGGCGTGTTGCCCAATCTGTTATTTCGGTTTCAGCTTTAGCTTCATTCTCATTCTCACTTTCTTCGGCTTCTTGGTCGGAAGATACTGAAACATTTTTTTTTTTGATGTGGGTATTCATTTTTATCTACTTTTTTGGATAATTTTTTGATTTGAGTATACTTCTATAAATGAGATTTGCCTATTTAAAATTAAGGAGAGTAATGATTTAGTTAATAAACTCTTAAGAATGGGTTATTTTAGAATTTGGAGTGCTTTTATAATGTGAAGAGAGGTTTTCTAATATTAGATAATGTAGAGGGTGATACAGAGGAGTATGTTGTTGTTAATTTATATAGTTACCTTAAGGAAGGCTTCATTCCCACGGGTCATCGAGCAGAAACACTAAAAATGAAAATTGATAAATATTTTGAAAATAAATTAATGATGAATCCTAATGCTGACCGTAAGCAAGAATTAGAGAATGCTCGTGAGCTCATTTTCTACTTTCTCGATGCGTACATTAAAAAATGTACCTCAACCGACCATCTTATCGAACAGATTAAGGCAACCGCTAAAGATGAGAATTCTGCTTTCGTTCAATTTCTTATTGAATTTCTACTGGATAAGGATGTGAATTTTGCATTCGTAGAATTTTACTATCTAACAGAGTTATCGAGATTTTTATTTACAGATCAAGTTGATCTTTATTTGAGTGGAACGTTAGGTCAAGGTACTCTTCCTAAGTTTGATACGCTCTGGAGTAGTATAGAAGCCTCTTTTAATTGGAAATTCGATCGTGACGCAAGCAATCAACAAATAGCTAAAATTCGAGCTTGTTATATGAAACATGTCGAGAACTTTATGGCTTCAAGACCCATATCCGGTAAGCTACTGGACGGAAAGGATTATTATGGTACCAATTATTATTTTTCAAAAGGCTATAGAGAAGGCGGATTTTTATTTTCCACCCACACGCAAGATAAGCTTATCGCAAGGATAGGAGGACTTTCTCGAAGGCTAAAACTGGCATATGCCGTTGCGGATGTTTCCTCAAACTTGCCTGAATTTTATACAAATATGATCATTCGCACTCCCATGAGCATTCTTCAAGAAATATCGAAAATCAATGGCTTCATGGAAACTTTATGTGATCAATTTAATAGAGAGGAAATAAGCGAGGAGCAATTCGAATTTAAGTACACTATTTATGAGGAAACTTTAAATAGTCTTCATGAATTTTGGACTACCTACGGCATGCTTAATCATGAAATTGAAGTTCAGCATCGCTGGTTAACGTATTTAAGCATAAAGGATGGATATAATTGGTATTCTCGAGATTTCGCTTACAGATGGGAATCAGATCATTATAGAATTAAGCCTCAAGGAATTGATTATGATATCTTACTTAAATCTCTCTCTTTAGAGACGCGGGACAACTTTATTAAATTCATCAACGATGGTATTACCAATCCTCAGCGATATTTAGATGCAAAAGTAAAACACGACTGGCCTTTTGACAATGAAATTTTCGATAACGTTATCGCTTCTTCGCTTTCTAACAAGTACTCTAAGAACAGGTTAGCACAAATTCCCGTTGTATCTGATCGCCTATTTGAGAAATTCATTGACCATTTCCATGAGAAAGAACTTTATTCGCAATACGTTGAAGGCGATCCCGCAAGGCAAGATCCAAATGTTCCTAAAATCGCAAAGAAAATAGCCGCTAATCTACCTCAATTCAGCACGAAATCCTCCTCTAGTATTATTTCCGAAAACGATGAAGTCATCATTTCGCATCGCAGTACAGGGTTGGCATTGAATTTATTGGTCCAGAACATGCCCGAATGTGTTACCCACGAGTACTTTAGCATGGAAACGGTCGATATTGACGGTGAGGGTCCCTTAGAGCAAAATCGATTATGGGGAGCAAAAGAGGATCTCTTATTTTTCGATATCATCTTTTACGGCGCCGATCTTAAGCCCGGAATGAGCCTATTTGCGATAGATCCCAAATACCATTTCATAAACGGGTTTGCGCAGCAGATTGTATCGTCCCTTTCCCATCAAGACGCGCTGGGAACCGCTCCCGATGCGGAAGTCGATTCTATTCTATTTAACTACGGCATTAAGAAAGACGGCAACAACATCGAAGTCGTGGTATTCAAGACGAAATTATCCTATATGAAAATCCTTGAATTTCTCACTAACCTTCAGAGCACCACATCACCATGGAAATCCGATTGGGTACAAGATATTGAGGAAACAGCAGGTATTGATGACGATCTCAAGAGTGATTATAGTTATTATAGTGACGCTCAAACTGGAATTAGATCCCGCATTCCCGACGTGTATAAAAAGTTTTTGGTGGATTACTGGGAGATCGGGCACATTGAAGAGTATGTGCAACGCTTAATCGCCGAGCAGCCGCAAAGGGCTCAATATTGGCAAAATTGGCTCACTTGTGCAGAGACAGAGATAAGTGCCCTGCGTATGGAGCTTCTCAATGCTTAAATCAAATTCTTTTTCTCTTTCCCATTCTTTTTTATATTATTTAAACTTACATTTAATTTTACTTTTTACTTTTTATTTTTATTTTCTAAAGTTTGACTCATTTGGTATTTGCCATAGAAGAAAAATTTATAATTTAGTACAGTCTTTATATTTTAATAGAGAATTAGTGTTAATATAAAATAAAAAAGGGTTAGTACAATTTTATGTCGCAATATCTCGTTTCCTTTCGTGGGGCAACGCTCGTTCAAAAAGAGGTAGACGCGCTCAAAAGTATAGAAGAGCAATTACAGAGGCGCTTCATTTCTCTAAAGCATTTTTGGGATTTCGGCGCATTGACTCCAGCAGAGACTATTGGATTTTTCGCCAAAGATGGACATATAAACACTTTTTTATTTAATAAAGCCGAGCTAACCCAATTTCCCGAATATTTACCAATGTTCAAGCATCTCGAGCGTATTAGCTTTAAATATAATCTTGAGATGCCCTTATCGTCGGATTTGGTGAAAATTCCCTCCTTAAAAAAAGTATATTTCCAATATAACCAATATTCTGAGCTACCCGATTTTTTTTCCGAGTTCCCTTGCATTGAGTATCTCGGACTAGGTGATAATAATTTCACTGAATTTCCCGAGCCCCTCTTGAAGTTACCAATTCTTAAAGATTTAGACTTGAAAGCAAGCAAGCTTACCTCGTTACCCCCTCAAATAAAGAGGCTTACTTCATTATTTCGGATCAATCTTGATGAGAACCATTTTAACCTATTTCCGAAATCATTACTGAAATTGCCTAAACTCCAAATTCTCACCTTAAGCAAAAATACCATTTCGAACATTCCTCATTCTATTTCCGCTCTTTCAAGGCTAACTATTTTGTATGTACGAGAAAATCGCCTCACATCGCTTCCCGAATCCATTGGTAGATTAACCAAATTAGAATATTTGAATTTAGCCAGAAATAATTTAAAAGAGCTTCCTGATTCTATCGGTAATCTACGTGATTTGAAAACCTTTTATGTAAATGATAATCAATTAGAGACACTTCCCCCCACTTTTGGCTATTTGAAAAACTTAGAAAGCCTCAATATCAACGGCAATCAACTTAAAACATTGCCCGCAAGCTTTACTCGGCTCACCAAGCTTACACATTTAAGTGTTTTTGGTGGCGATGAAATTGATAGAGAATGGGGTACAAATAAGGATCTGGAGCTCACGCCCGAGCAAGAACGGTTTTTAAACGAAATAAGGCGCCGATATTGGACCGGATGGGCTGAAGCGGCTTCCTCTGAGATTAAAAATCTCGATCCTTAACTGGAAACTTTAAAAGCCTAATAATCGAATTTGCCATCTCATAAGGATCCATCGTTTTTTCTATAACTTGAGCAATTAATTTTTCTATCAATGAATTGTCTTCAAACATGTTCTCAGTTTTTTTTATGAGCTTATATTTTAAAATTTGTAAAGTTTCTTGCTTAATACGATTTCTCAAATAATTCGAAACTATCCCTTGGTTTTGTATAAAACGATGATGTTTTTCAATTTTCTCGATAAGTTCCTCGAAATTTTGTCCCGTTATAGAGTTTGTTTGAATAATTTCAGGTGTCCACTCCTCTGTCGTTAAGACATTCTTATTTATTTCATGGGATTTATATTTATAGTTCATATTTAATTCTAGCATTTGGATAAGCTCCGCCACTTTTCTATCTGCTCCGGGTAGATCCATCTTATTTACCACAAATATATCTGTAATTTCCATTATTCCTGCTTTAATAGTTTGAATATCATCTCCTAGACCGGGAACTAATAATACGAGAACAGTATGAGCGGATCGGAAGATATCAACCTCTGATTGACCTACACCTACAGTTTCCACGATAATAATATCGCACCCATAAGCGTCCAATATTTTAATCACATCTTCAGTAGCTCTAGAAAGTCCTCCTAATTGTCCACGATTTGCCATACTTCGTATAAACACATTGTCTGAGGAAAACATATCTTTCATTCGGATCCTATCCCCTAATAACGCCCCTCCTGTTAAAGGTGAGGAAGGATCAACACAGATCACCCCAATCTTTCGGTCCTCCTTAAGTAGCTTCTGAATGAGGGTTGAAATAAAAGTGCTTTTTCCTGAACCAGGGGCACCCGTTATCCCAAGAATATAGGCATTACCAGTATGCTTATATACGGAGTGAATTATCGTTTCTGCAGCATTAATATCATTTTCAGTTAAAGTTATTAGCCGTGCCGCAGCTCTTGTCTCACCTTGCAGCAATCTCTGCATTAAATCATCATATTGGGTACTCATCATTTTATTTGCCTATCTTTTTAGATTATTTTTAACGAAGTCTACAATGGTTTTTATTTCCGTACCCGGTCCATAAAAGCCAGAAAGCCCGAAGCTTTTTAGATATTCTTTATCCTCCTCGGGAATAATCCCTCCCACAGCAACCAATACATCATCGATATTATGTTCCTTTAAGAGTTCCATGATTTTCGGACAGAGCGCATTGTGAGCACCACTCAAAATACTAAGAAGAACGGCATCGGGATCTTCTTGTACAATAGTATTCACAATATCTTTCGGAGTTTGATGAAGTCCAGTATAGATCACTTCAAATCCTGCATCTCGCAAACCGCGAGCGACCACCTTAGCTCCTCGATCATGCCCATCAAGACCCGGTTTCGTGACTAATACCTTAATCTTTCTATTTGTTTCCATTTTATTACCTCATTAGTTTATAGTTCGATTTTGTATTTATAAAAAAATTTTAGAAGATGCTATCCTCTCTATATATGCCAAATACTTCCTTGAGGGTTCCTATTATTTCCCCAATAGACGCATAATCTCTCACAGCATTAATAATATAGGGCATTAAATTTTCTGTTCCTTGTGCAGCTTCCTTAAGTTCACCTAATGTGTCTTTTACCGCAGCATTATCTCGCTTCTTTTTTACACCGCTTAGAAGTTGCAGTTGCTTTAGTGCTACTTCATCCTCGATCTTGAGTATATCAGGTGTTGAATCCTCTTTGGATTTGTACTTATTCACACCCACAATAATTCGTTCCTTTCGTTCAACTTCTCTCTGGTATTTATAGGAGGCATTCGCAATCTCTTTTTGAAAGAAATTTTTTTTAATGGCAGGAATGACCCCTCCAAGTTCTTCAATTTGATCAAAATAATTATTGGCTTCCTCTTCCATTTTATCGGTTAGCCATTCTACATAATAGGAGCCCGCTAAAGGATCGACCGTATCTGCAACCCCTGTTTCATGCGCCATGATTTGTTGGGTTCGTAAAGCAATTCTAACTGCTTTCTCAGTTGGCAAACATAAAGCTTCATCATAGGAATTTGTATGAAGTGATTGGGTCCCTCCTAAAACCGCTGCTAATCCTTGATAAGCAACCCTTACTATATTATTTTCCGGTTCTTGTGCTGTTAATGATACCCCGGCAGTTTGCGTATGAAATCTTAACCGCATTGATTCGGGTTTTTTTGCTCCATATTTATTTTTCATTCTTTTTGCCCAAATCCTTCTTGCAGCTCGATATTTTGCTATTTCTTCAAAGAAGTTATTATGAGCATTGAAAAAGAACGATAAACGATGAGCAAATTCATCTACATGAAGCCCGCGCTCCATTGCAGCTTCAACATATGCGAATCCATCAGCTAAAGTAAAAGCCAGTTCTTGCACCGCAGTTGAACCTGCTTCTCGAATATGATATCCACTAATGCTAATGGTATACCATTGAGGAACATGATGTGTGCAGTATTCGATTGTGTCTACTATCAATCTCATAGAGGGTTCTGGTGGAAATATCCATGATTTCTGAGCGATATATTCTTTCAAAATATCATTTTGAATTGTTCCGCGCAGCTTTTCAGGACTTACACCTTGCTTTTCGGCTACCACAATATACATAGCAAGGAGGATTGTAGCGGGGGCATTTATAGTCATAGAAGTTGAGATTTTAGAAAGATCAATACCATCAAATAACGTTTCCATATCGGCCAACGTGTCAATAGCCACCCCTTCTTTTCCGACTTCGCCCAATGAGCGCTCATCACATGATTCATATCCATAAATAGTTGGTAGGTGAAATGCAACACTCAACCCTGTTTGCCCATGCTCGATTAAAAATTTGAATCGCTCATTAGTTTGTGCGGCGGTTCCAAATCCTGCAAATTGACGCATTGTCCAGAGTCTCCCCCTGTACATATTATTATAGGGACCTCTTGTATAAGGATACTTTCCCGGCTCACCTAAAGCTTGCTCATACTTAAATTCTGAAATATCTTGGGGTTTATAGAGTCGTTTTATTTCTATATCAGATAAATTCCGAAAAGATCTGCTCTTGTGCTTTGCTTTTTCTTTAGTTTCTTCCTTTTGAGATGTTTCTTCTATTTCCGTCATAATCTTTACCAAATGAAGATTTATTTATAACTAATTTGAAAATGATATTCCTTACTTTATATAAGCTATTAGAAATTATTAATTTTATATTAATTTTTGATACAATAGATATTGATAAAAGTTGTAATAAAGGAATAAAAGAGGAATATGAATCTTACATCATGAATGTGCTTTTTTAGAACTTCACTCAGCTACATATTCCAAAAATTAAGATATTGATCGAAATAATTGCTATAAACATTATATTGCTTTAAATGACTCATTAATAGCGGAACATCCTCCACATCTCACACATCCTGCTTTATTTTTCAAGGGATTGACTCCATATTCCTTCATTAATTCTGCTGTTTTATAATACACTCTTAATAAATCATCTGGGTTAGTGGGTGGTGTTATGGAATGTTTGAGAGGTATAGAACGTACTGGTGTTATGAAAGGAATTATGCCCAAAGAAATCATCTCTTCTATTTTATTCATAAAGATCTCATGTGGTTCTCCAAACCCCATCAAAACAAACGATTCTACTTGATTTGCTCCAAAAGTATTAATGGCATGTTTCCAGCTCTTAACGAAAGAAGAATAGGGAATGCTGGCTTTTCCGGGTGTAATTCTTTTTCGTAATTCATCAGTTAACACTTCAATATGTATGCCTATCGTATCGGCACCCGCCTCTTTCAGTTGATTCAAATAATTTAAATTATCCAAGGGTTCAATTTGAATATGCAAGGGAATATCGGGATGATTTTGTTTTAAACCTCTCAAAATATTTGTATATCTGAGGGCGCCTTTATCTTCACTTGCTTCTGTTCCACTGGTAATTGTCATATGAGAACATCTACCTTCCTTTTTGGCAACAGTTATTACTTCTGAGATTTGTTGAGCTGACTTCTCAACTATGGTAGTATCATATTGCAAACTAAGTTCTATTCCACAAAATTTACACGCTTCTCCACATTCCCAATATTTACATTTCTGGTAAATTGTGGTACCAAGACAATCTACTCCATGAACTAAGGCGATCCTCTTCATCTCTACACCATCAGAAGTCTTATATTGAGGAGAATAATACTTAGGATTAGGAATTAATTTTAATTTTGTGAAAAGAGAGTCTTCTTGCCCATTTAAAATCTCAAAAAAAGAGCCTTTCTTCTCTCCTAATGTATATGGCGTCCTCTGCTTCTTATCCCATAAAGCAACATTGACCAAGGTTTCATTGTCAGCTAATAAAAAGTATCTACCCCCTAACGGCCCTGCACCACCTTTCCTTCCGAAGTCTATGGAAATCCCTTGAGTTTTATAGTGAGAAAGTAATGACTTACTTAAATAAAGCCCTCTACATAAAAGGTCGGTTTTTATTCGAAGTATATTTTCAATATCTGACATATCTGAGATATATTACATATTCTAAATTTATTAAGTATAGATTTAATTCATTATTTACATTACTACTTAATTTATAGCAAAATCAAATTATATACTGATTTGCTTCACTATTTCAATTTAAGAAATACCTCATCGTTATTAGTCATTATGCTTATGATTCCTAACATTCTTCCTAATTATCTTCATTATAATTTGGAAAATCAAAAGTGATCAAGATTTTAGTATTGAAAGTATTTTGAAACACTAGCACCGAGAGGAGCTGGATTATTGTTTCTATAAAGACTGCGCCGTGTGGTGTTTTACAAGATCTCTAGACATATTGCTTCCCATGGTCCCTATAGTAAAAATGAACTTAATGATCATTCAGCAAAACACAAAAGGGAGTCATATAAGATATAATGAATAAAAAAAAAATATGATAATAAAAATTTAAAAAAACTTAGGGTTAAATGATCCTCATTGTAATTATTTGCTTTCCTTTTGAGCTTTTATCTTTGTATCAGTGTATCGTTTTAGGCTTTTACTCCTTTTGTTTCCGTTTCTTAATTGAGTTTTTTCTTTTAAATTTCTTGCTGTCCACTGTATATCCCAGCTTTGACTTAATCGAATCCATATTAGCTTTTAACGCCTTTTTACTCTTTGGTGTGGTGCGTTTTTTAATAATTGATGTTTTCACTTGCTTATTCAAGGATGAGGATCCTCCCGCAATAGCACAAACCACACCCAAGGCAATCCCACCTGTTAAGATATAAGTTTGAGCTGTTTGAGCAGGATATAGTTCATCAGTAAACTTGCTGGCTAAATGCTGTGGTACTATACCACTTCTCTCATACCATACACTTGGCATCACTGTAGAATTTATATCTGAAGTGAAAAATTCATCGGAAGTCAAATTAAAGTTCACTTGAATTCTCTGTCGGGCATTCATTGTTGCTCCAGAAATTGGTTCCACATCTATAAATGTTTCATGCATCATTCTGTCTGGATTTACTCCTTCTACTGATGTAATTACGCTCGGATCTGCATCGAGGAAATGAGGTTTGCTTACAAGAACGGGAGCTCCTTTGAATCGTTCAATAGGTTGCGCGTTGATTAATCCTTGCGTATTCATATAATATTTCTCATTTGGAGCAAAAGTACTTGGAGCAAAAGTGAATCTGTTTAACTCCACGCCATAGATGGAGGTCTTGCCAACATATACCATGTCAATAACTCGCATTAGATCGGGATTAAAAATTTTTGGGGGAACTATCCCGGTTGTTCCAGGTGAATTATACATCCCTAAGGAACCCATCACTTTTTCTGGTTGCTGCCAAAGATCTATAGTTGATTTTCCATCATATTTAACGATTTGATTAGCAAGTTCTTGACTATAAAGACCCGAATATATTGTAATGGGTTTGATACCCACTTCCCGTGCTTCTTGTTCTGTCTCAATATCTTCAAAGAAATTCACGCGAGACATAGAAGTGTCCCCTCCAGTTGCATTCATGAAATTGTAAATTGCTGTATCATTTGCTTCAAAAAGCCATTCTTCAACCGTTCGACTAATGATTGGTCCGCTGTTCCATTGACTCGTTTGAAAAGATACCGCATTTGGCATCCAATTAGAGATACTATAGTTTATCCAAGCAAGAATCTTTTGAAGCTGGAAAGAGGTAATTCCAAAATAGGCCATTAAGTTTGCTCGGGCTACTGAGCCTTTGGAACCATCTAAGAGAGCATCAATCCAAATTGGATTTTCCAGATAATCCATACCCGTCAATGAGAAAGGATCATTTTCATTCCAGAGAGCTTTACACTGGTCATAGATTATACCTGTTCTTCCAATTTCATCAAATTGCGAATAATTCATTTGAAGTCCGGAGTAAGTTTCACCCACAGTTCTCGTAAAATTCTTGATATATCTCCCCGTTTCTATAAATATTGTATTGGTAATATTCAAATCCGCCTCTGGAGGACCTGCTATCCCGCTCAGTCCAAATTCTATATCAATTCCAACTCCACTCGCACTACCAGAATCATCAAGCATTTCTGCATTTTTCTTGCCGATTAAAGCATTTTGGGCTGCTCGAACCCCATCATCTGATAATGCTTGAGCAGTAAGATTTTCTGCGCTATCTCCCAACATTGCTTTTGTTCCCGGATCCATAGTTTCAGGCATATCACTTGCAGTCCAATTAATATTATCCAATAAATAGGAAAAATTACCACCAAATTGAGCATAGGAGTCATTTGCCCATTCGGCATAGAATGCTGTTTCCCATTCAGGTAGTCCATTTCTTACAAAAGTTTTAAGAACGGAAGTATTAATTGTACTAAAGAATATATCTGCAGTTGTAATATTGTAGTATTCATAGATCGGCACGGATATCCCAAGAGGTTTCGCATCCTTAAGCAGTTCTGTTTGAGTATCTTTAATCCAAGTATCATTTCCAACGAGATCATTAATGGTGTCTGTATAAATGGTTTGAAAGGTGTCTTTTACTTGAGTGAGTACATAAGGCAATTGCATTTGCAAATAATTGCGCTCAGAGCCTCCCGCAAGGGCTATACCCCCAACAAACGCGGGATTCAAATTAGTTATATACACCTCTGAGATATTCTCCCCATCCACTTGCACATAATCTATATATTCTCTGTAAGTGATCTCGTTAAATAATGCATCAGAGTAATGATCAAACTTATATGACCACGCCCGAAACACGAAGGGACCAATCTCCATATAGATAGGTTTCTCAGTTCCACTCATAAATTCATCAGGATTTGTTAAATTCCACATATAATATGAATAAAATTCTGGAGGCGCTCCTGGATATTTATTTGTGAGAAATGTATAATAGTTCGATTCTAATAATGATGGTACCAGAATCTGATTATTTATTTGTGAATCAATTTCATCCTGGATAAATGAATTGAGAAAGATTGAGCCCGGGATTAAGGCAAGTCCGAGTATCAATACGCCAATTGCAGCCGCTTTACTTTTTTTACCCGGTTTTTTCACCGATTTTGTGAATGTTTCTGGTTTTATAGGTTTAATAGTTTTTTTCTTTGATTTCTTCATTTTTATTTCGCTATAATTTTTGAATTAGTTTTGATTAGATCAAATTCTATCAATATAATCAGCAGAGGTGGTCATCACCATAGCTGGTGATCGATAGTGATCTGTCATTAATTATATATCTATTAATGTCATATATAAACCTTTCCCTTTATGAATTAGAGAATTAGAGAGCCTTTTCTGGTAAAAAAAGTCAATATTACTAAATAGGTTAAAAAGAACTCATACAAAATTAAAAAAATACAAAATTAAAAAAATACAAAATAAACAAGAGAAAGAGGAAAAAATAAAAAAAATCCAACTTGACAAAGTCAACCACCCGCAAATAACTTTTTTTAGTTCCATCCTTTACTCCCCCAGCATTATGCCTGAACTCTTTATGATCCGGATCATCCCGGTACTCGCATAAAAAAATAGGCGTCTGGAGCTGTCGACCAATCCTAATCCTCATGGGTCATACCCGATTAAAAAACTGAGTCGCATGTTCCGGAATGTGAGTCTTAAAACTCCTTGCTACCGCGCACCTCGTTCGAGAGAGGCGGGAGGAGGCAAGAATAAGACGAAATTACACATAAAGAATACACAAAGGGAGTAACATGAAAAATAAATCAGACAAGAACACACCAAAAGGGATAAAAACGCCCAACGGTTCTCGTAAGTTTGCGGGCTTGGTTATCCCAAAAGAGGAACTCGTTGAGCGTGCCGAACTCAGTAAGATTACTTCAGCAAATTTATATAAGTTATTGCAGCATAAAAATGTTCCTAATCGGTCGAAACTATCCAAGAAGGGACAGAGAATTAACGCGTTGGTAGGAATGGTTACATACGGTGATATCGAAGAGAAGGGGTTTTCAATAAATATACGGAGATCACCCCAACTAGAAGTCAGCAACCCGAAGCATGATAGAAAGAGAAAGGAAAAGGAAAAGGAAAAGGAAAAGGCTATAGGGAAGGGAGTTCGGTTTGCATGCGATGTTGGGGGAATTGATGTGCACAAGTCCACGCTTGTGGTAGCTATTGCGAATACTAAAGGTATAAAAGTCCGTAAAACTGTGCCTAATGATGAGGCAGGAATTACAGATCTTATCCGATTCTTTACACATTATCGGGTAACCCACTGCGCTTTGTAGTCCACCGCTGAATATTGGCTAAAAGTCTTTTGGCTGCTTACCGAGGCACGTATTAAGGTTTTAGTGGCAAATCCGCTCCAGACAAAGACTACGCAAGGAAAAAAAGACAGATAAAGAAGATGCCGATAGGATCGCGCTTGCATTTAGGGATGGGCGCTTAAAGCCTTCTGTGGTCCGTAACGCGGAACAATATTCCATGCGTAAATTGAACCGAGCAGCCCTTAAGAAGACCCAACAAGCAACAGCTTCCGCAAATCGGCTCAAAGCAATGGAGGAGATATACGATGCGCCTCAATGGATAAGCACCCTCTGCAAATCAGATCGGGGGCTGTGAATCCTATGGAAGGCGCTCCAACTTAATGATGAAAGGGAAATTTTCAACGTTTTAGCTGAGGAATATGCACATGGGAGTCATAAAATTAAATCTGAAAAGGCGCTTCGGAACAGAGCCCAAGATCTTGCAGCTTTCTTAACTGTTATAGATATTAACGCCAATAATCGGTTAATCTACGCACAGCATATTGAAGATTATGTGAACGCGAAACGAATCGCAAAAGAATTTCGGGTAAAGGTTTTAAAGTTTGGACTGGAACATACTGCCGTGAGCAGCCAGTTTAAGACTAATTTAGAATTGTTATTGAGCGTTCCTGGCGTGGATATTGAGACCACTCTAACGATTGTAGTTGAAATGGTAAATGTTGATTTCTTTTGGAGTCCTAAAGGACTAGCTAGATGGGCTGGGCTTCCGCCCACTGTAAAACAATCGGGCTATCGAAAGCGAAGAAATGGGCACATTTATAAGGGAGGAAATAAGTGGCTCCGCACTGCGGTATGGTTAGCGGCAAAAAGCTGCTATATTCATTTAAAAGATACCGATGAGCCTGTCGGGAGCTTTATTAAGCGCTTATACAAAGAACGGAATAAACACTTTCTTGTAGCCGTCACCGCGGGTTCTCGGAAGCTCCTAACTTATATTTACTATGTATTAAAAAGCCAGAAGCCCTATGAAAAAGTAGTAGAAATTCAGCAGAACGAGCAGAGAAAAGTTAAGAATAAACGGAAATTGGCGAAGCTTCATAGATTAATGAATAATTCATCTCTTTCCGAACTTTTACCCCTCGTAGTTAAATCGCTGAAGCGAGAGCATAATAAACTGAGCGAAACGGAAAAGGAATTAGCATATGAAATGGCATGCAATTTAAATGTGATTCCAAAAGGATTTTCTCCTAATGAGTACGGGTAAACACTACTCTGTATTCCTTTCAAACTACATGATATAAAACAAAGGTTAATAGAATTAGGGAGTGTGTTAATGTAGTTGATAATAAGATTATGGTACAGTTAAAGAGAATCTGTAAACACTAAAAAAAATTAAAAAAAGAAATAATTTGATATTAATTAGTTTGTTATTATTGTATCTAGTGGGTTCTAAATCGTAATTTTCTGCGATAGAAATAGAATACTAGTAGCATAGCTGCAGCGATAGTTGAGAATAGCAGCAATGTTGGATAACCAGGAATTCCTTCCGTTGGTGGACGGAAAATTGGGAAGAATGGAGGGACCCATAGAGGCTCCTCTACAGTAATCTTAATGATTACACTTTCCTCATTTCCATGAGCATCCTGAGCAACAATCTCAAGCCAATATTCTCCAATCACCAAATCAGAATTGTTTGATATGACTCCGGTGTGTGGGTCAATTTGGAAATTCGCAGTGTCATTGATTGAATAAATCAATGGTGCCGCAAGATCCTCAGCATTCACATCGTAATTAAATGAATCTCCAAAAACAATAGTTTGATCTTTAGGAATGGGATCCCAAATTGGATCTATTGTGTCCTCCACAGTAATTTTGATTGCTGCGCTATTTTCGTTTCCAGCAGTATTATTTACAGAGACTTCCAACCAATATTCACCCACCATAAGTGCAGAAAATCCTTCGGTTATCAATCCTATATTAGGATCAATCTGGAAATTATCAGTATCATTAATCCAATACTGCTCTATTCCTACAGCACTATCCGCATTTACAGTATAACTTAATCCTTCTCCAAATTCAATTGTCTGATCTACAGGTTGAGGATTCCATAGTGGAATATCAATTGTTGTAACAGTAATTGTAATAGGAGTACTAATATTATTAGGACTGGCTGCTGCATCGGTTGCGATTACAGTGATATCGTAGGTGCCTTCCCCTAACGGGGTTGAATTGGTAAGGACTCCAGTAACAGAATCAATATCAAAAGAGCCAGCATCGGGACCGGAAATCAAATAGCTTATCGGTGTGGACAAGTCATTCGCATTCACATCCTGATTGATTTCTGTATCAGGTGCTACTACTTGATCTACGGGTGGATTCGTCCATGCTGGTGCAATAGTATCTTGTACCGTAATGGTAATTGCTTGCTCGATGTAATCGGAGGGATTCGTTGCATCTTCGGCACGTACAGTAATCGAATACACATCTTCTGCCAATGCCCCGTCGTTCGTTATTTCACCGGTTGAATCAATATTAAAGAAGCCCGCATAGGCTCCCGAAATCGAGTATACAACACCATCAGCATCTTCAGCATTTACAGTATAGCTAAATGGATCTCCAAGTTCCACAGTTTGGTCTTGCGGTGTTGGATTCCAGTAAGGCTCACCCATAGCAACCGTAATCGTAATAGGAGTACTAATACTATTAGGAGTGGCTGCTGCATCAGTTGCGATCACAGTGATATCGTAGGTTCCTTCCCCTAACGGGGTTGAATTGGTAAGGACTCCAGTAACAGAATCAATATCAAAAGAGCCCGCATCGGGACCGGAAATGGAATAGCTAATCGGTGTGGAGAAGTCGTTCGCGTCTACATCCTGATTGATTCCATTGCCCAGCTCGATTGTCTCATCAACGGGTGGTGTTGTCCATGTTGGTGCAATAGTATCTTGCACCGTGATGGTTATCGGTGAATTAATAGAATTGGATTCCGCATCGGTCGCGGACACAGTGATATCATACATACCTTCACTTAATGCTACCGAATTGGTAAGAACACCAGTATTAGGATCAATGGTAAAAGAGCCCGCATCGGGACCGGAAATGGAATAGGTAATCGGTGTGGACAAGTCGTTCGCGTCTACACCCTGATTGATTCCATTACCCAGCTCGATTGTCTCATCAACGGGTGCAACAACCCAAGTAGGTGCGGTAGTATCTTGCACCGTAATGGTTATCGGTATACTAATACTATTTGGAGTGGCTGCCGCATCGGTTGCAATCACATTAATATTGTAGGTGCCTTCTGTTAAAGGACCAGAATTGGTAAGAACACCAGTATTAGGATCAATGGTAAAAGAGCCCGCATCGGGACCGGAAATGGAATAAGCAACAGGAGTAGAAGGATCAGTCGCATCCACATCTTGATTGACCCCATCTCCAAGTTCGATTGTCTCATCGACGGGTGCAACAACCCAAGTAGGTGCAGTAGTATCTTGTACCGTAATGGTAATTGCTTGCTCGATGTAATCGGAGGGATTCGTTGCATCTTCGGCACGTACAGTAATCGAATACACATCTTCTGCCAATGCCCCGTCGTTCGTTATTTCACCGGTTGAATCAATATTAAAGAAGCCCGCATAGGCTCCCGAAATCGAGTATACAACACCATCAGCATCTTCAGCATTTACAGTATAGCTAAATGGATCTCCAAGTTCCACAGTTTGGTCTTGCGGTGTTGGATTCCAGTAAGGCTCACCCATAGCAACCGTAATCGTAATAGGAGTACTAATACTATTAGGAGTGGCTGCTGCATCAGTTGCGATCACAGTGATATCGTAGGTTCCTTCCCCTAACGGGGTTGAATTGGTAAGGACTCCAGTAACAGGATCAATATCAAAAGAGCCCGCATCGGGACCGGAAATCGAATAGCTTATCGGTGTGGACAAGTCATTCGCTTCTACATCCTGATTCAATCCATTTCCAAGTATAATAGATTGGCTAACTGGAGCAGTCGTCCATGTTGGTGCAGTGGTATCTTGCACCGTGATGGTTATTGGGGTACTAATGTTATTTGGAGTGGCTGCCGCATCGGTTGCAATCACATTAATATTGTAGGTGCCTTCTGTTAAAGGACCAGAATTGGTCAAGACACCAGTATTAGGATCAATGGTAAAAGAGCCCGCATCGGGACCAGAAATGGAATAGGTAATTGGTGTGGACAAGTCGTTCGCGTCTAGCTCCTGATTGATTCCATTACCCAGCTCGATCATTTCATCAACGGGTGGTGTTGTCCATGTTGGTGCAATAGTATCTTGCACCGTGATGGTTATCGGTGTATTAATAGAATTGGATTCCGCATCGGTCGCGGACACAGTAATATCATACGTACCTTCACTTAATGCTACTGAATTGGTAAGAACACCAGTATTAGGATCAATAGTAAAAGAGCCCGCATCGGGACCAGAAATGGAATAAGTAACAGGAGTAGAAGGATCAGTCGCATCCACATCTTGATTGACTCCATCTTTAAATTCGATTGTCTCATCGACGGGTGCAACAACCCAAGTAGGTGCACCAGTATCTTGTACCGTGATGGTTATTGGTGTACTAATGCTGTTTGGAGAGGCTGCCGCATCGGTTGCGGAAACTGTGATATCATACGTACCTACACTCAGCGCTACTGAATTGGTAAGGACTCCAGTATAAGGATCAATGGTAAAAGAGCCCGCATTGGCTCCCGAAATAGAATACGTAATCGGTGTGGATAAATCAGTTGCTTCCACATGTTGATTAACCCCAGTGCCAAGCTCAATCGTCTCATCTACAGGAGCAGTCGTCCATGTTGGTGCAATAGTATCTTGCACCGTAATGGTAATTGCTTGCTCAACATAATCGGAAGGATTCGTTGCATCTTCGGCACGTACAGTAATCGAATACATATCTTCTGCCAATGCCCCAGCGTTCGTTATTTCACCGGTTGAATCAATATCAAAGAAGCCCGCATCGGCACCAGAAATCGAGTATACGACACCATCAGCATCTTCTGCATTTACAGTATAGCTAAATGGATCTCCAAATTCTACAGTTTGGTCTTGTGGTGTTGGATTCCAGTATGGTTCATCAACAGCAACCGTAATCGTAATAGGAGTACTAATACTATTAGGAGTGGCTGCTGCATCAGTTGCGATCACAGTGATATCGTAGGTTCCTTCCCCTAACTGGGTTGAATTGGTAAGGACTCCAGTAACAGAATCAATGGTAAAAGAGCCTGCATCGGGACCGGAAATGGAATAGGTAATCGGTGTGGACAAGTCGTTCGCGTCTACATCCTGATTCACTCCATTTCCAAGTACAATAGATTGGCTAACTGGAGCAGTCGTCCATGTTGGTGCAGTAGTATCTTGCACCGTGATGGTTATCGGGGTACTAATGCTATTTGGAGTAGCTGCCGCATCAGTCGCGGAAACTATGATATTATAAGTACCCTCTGCTAATGCCACAGAATTAGTAAGAACACCAGTATTAAGATCAATATCAAAGATGCCAGCATTGGCACCAGAAATTGAATAGGTAATTGGAGTGGACAAGTCGTTCGCATCTACGTCCTGATTGATTCCATCACCAAGCTCGATTGTTTCATCAACAGGTGCAACAACCCAAGTAGGTGCGGTAGAATCTTGCACCGTGATGGTTATCGGGGTACTAATGCTATTTGGAGTAGCTGCCGCATCGGTTGCAATCACATTAATATTGTAGGTGCCTTCTGTTAAAGGACCAGAATTGGTCAAGACACCCGTTCCAATATTAATAGTGAAAAAACTGGCATCGACACCGGAAATCGAATAGGTAATTGGAGTGGACAAGTCGTTCGCGTCTACATCCTGATTGATTCCATTACCCAGCTCGATTGTCTCATCAACAGGTGCAACAACCCAAGTAGGTGCAATAGTATCTTGCACCGTGATGGTTATCGGTGAATTAATAGAATTGGATTCCGCATCGGTCGCGGACACAGTGATATCATACGTACCTTCACTTAATGCTACCGAATTGGTAAGAACACCTGTATTAGGATCAATAGTAAAAGAGCCCGCATCGGCACCTGAAATTGAGTAAGTGACAGGCGTAGAAGGATCAATCGCGTCTACATCCTGATTGATTCCATCACCAAGCTCAATTACTTCATCGACAGGAGCAATAACCCAAGTAGGCGCTCCAGTATCTTGCACCGTGATGGTTATCGGGGTACTAATGCTGTTTGAAGTTATTGCTGAATCTGTTGCAATTACATTGATATCATATGTAGCTACACCTAATGCTACCGAATTGGTAAGGACTCCAGTTACAGGATCAATATCAAAAGAGCTTGCATCGGCACCGGAAATGGAATAGGCAATCGGTGTGGACAAGTCGTTCGCGTCTACATCCTGATTGATTCCATTACCCAGCTCGATCATATCATCAACGGGTGGTGTTGTCCATGTTGGTGCAATAGTATCTTGCACCGTGATGGTTATCGGTGTATTAATAGAATTGGATTCCGCATCGGTCGCGGACACAGTGATATCATACGTACCTTCACTTAATGCTACCGAATTGGTAAGAACACCTGTATTAGGATCAATAGTAAAAGACCCCGCATCGGGACCGGAAATGGAATAGGTAATTGGTGTGGACAAGTCGTTCGCGTCTACATCTTGATTGATCCCATCTCCAAATTCGATTGTCTCATCTACAGGTGCAACAACCCAAGTAGGTGCACCAGTATCTTGAACTGTGATAATAATCGGCGTATTGAGAGCATTAGATTCCACATCGGTTGCGGAAGCTGTGATATTATACGTACCTACACTCAGCGCTACTGAATTGGTAAGGACTCCAGTTACAGGATCAATATCAAAAGAGCTTGCATCGGCTCCCGAAATGGAATACGTAATCGGTATGGATAAATCAGTTGCTTCCACATCTTGATTAACCCCAGTGCCAAGCTCGATCGTCTCATCTACAGGAGCAGTCATCCATATTGGTGCAATAGTATCCTGCACCGTAATGGTAATCGGAGTGTCAAGTGAATTAGAATATGAATCAGTTGCAGAAACTGTAATATCATATGTACCTACACTTAATGGCACCGAGTTTATGAGCAAGCCTGTGTTAGGATCAATATCAAAGGAGCTTGCATCGGCTCCCGAAATAGAATACGTAATCGGAGTAGAAGGATCAGTCGCTTCCAAATCTTGACTGACCCCAGTGCCAAGCTCGATCGTCTCATCTACAGGAGCAGTCGTCCATACAGGGGGTTCTGTATCACTAGGTGCTGTTTGCGCAGTGATTGCGATACTAAAACCTTCCTTGCTAAAAACATATTGGTTTTTGCATTCAGTATCACTCATTGAACCATCATCAAAGTAGGTTCTTAGAGAGTTCATCAATCCAGTTTTGGTATTCGTAGAACCATCATTTCCATAAAGGGACATTTCAGTAAATCCACCAACATCTTGCCAATACCACTGGAGGCTACTATAAGTATCACCCGAAAAGATTTGGGAGAATTCTTGAACAGGTATATATGTCCAAGCACCTGCTGTGTTGGTTTTTACGTATCTCCAATCACTTAAGGGATTTCCCGTTACAATCGGTGAGCTTTCATCAAAGAGGGATGGATTCGGTCCCGCATCATTTGCAAGATAATCTTCACCAGTATTACCACCATTTGGAGTACAAGTTCGAGTTGTTGCATATACAGGATCACATTGAATGTATCCATATCCACTTGGAGCTTGTCCAAGCCATACTGATGGATTATTACTTCGAATATCATTATGAAGCACAGCACCATCATAGAACATGTAATACACATTCATATAGACGTTTAAGTTTGGATCTCCAGCACCTCGAGGGGAATAATCTAAATCAAGAAGATATTCCACCTCTCTCATTTCATTCGCAAAAAAGCTGGTTGTATATCTGTCAAATCTCAAACCTTCTTCATATTCCATTGAATTAACTTCATTATCAACGAAAGTAAACTGTACTTGTCGTAATGAAAATTGATCAATAATTACTCTAATGGGTCCATCAACAGCGGCTTGGTGTCCATTCGCAAAAGTGATCAAGCCTCTTACAAATGGGGCATGTTCACTATTAAGACCATAATTCCCATCATGGTCCATCCCATCATCCCAAGATGCAACATTGCCAATCCCTATTAAACTAAGGAAGAAATATTCATCCCACCATCCACCATATCCAGAAGATCGATGATTCTGTCCTCCTGGTAATGGTTGGTTCCATGGACGATGTCCATTAGTATAATCACTATCTTGTCCCGGAAAGATAGGATCTCCTACTCCAGCGGCAAGATTTTGCAGATCAAAATCCATTGTTGTACCATAACCAATATCTGTAATGAGCTCATCATAAAAAGTACCACTCCATGTGCCCATTCTCGTGCCTGTGCAGGTGTCAGCTTGAGAATCAACTGCACCAGCACCAAATGTAGAGCCTGCTCTTTGAATGTCAAGTTGAAGTTGTTGCCATTCTTTATTCCATTCAGTAAACATATTTTGACCTTCAACTACAATTGAAGCAAGAAAAGCTTGATCAGCCGTAGAATCATAAGAATATTGGTAATTTTCACCAGTAACCGTTTGGGTACCAGAATTCCATGCTACTTGATCATCAGAAGGACCATTAGGCATAAAAAATTTTTCAGCGGGTGGTGGAGTACCCATATCATCATTATAATACAAGTACATATACCCAGTACCGCCACCTGACACAGGATCAGTAATGGCTAATTCATATCTATCGGGATATGAAGCGGCATTCCACCAATTAGAGGCATCTACTTGATCCCCATTGTAGGCATAAAAACTTACCTCATCGTCATAATCAATTCTATCAGGTAATTGTTCCCAAGCACCACCCGGTTGTTCAAGATTATAAGGATATACCCCCGGATCCGGTTGAACGGGAGGTTCTGCTTGGGGAGCATCTCCATCTGACCATGGTTCATCAGTATAATATTCTGCAGCTCGTGCTGCCCAAAATTCCATCTCACAATCATACTGAGATAATTCTGTCGCACTTGCAGCATAACTATCTACATGATCACCTACATATCGGTGATCGGAGATAAAGTGACCCCAATTAGTCTGTTCTGTATATTGAGTACCGCCACTAAAGCTAATATCTCCTTCAACATGCTTTCCAGTTTCATATGTATAGGATCTGAAATACCCCATCTCATCTAACTGGAAGGGAACTAATACCCAACTGGAGCCATCATAATATGCAATTCTGATATTATCAACATGATGATTTTTTAATGCGGTCCATAATGCACCGCCAGCAGTCTCATTATCAAGAATCACGGGATAGCCCGTTCGAGTTAAAGTTCCCGCTACATTCGGATTATCGTATTGATTAAATGCGTTCGGAAATGTTAAATCGGTTTTTTTTGTTGAGTTTAACGCTCCACCCAAACTAAAAAAAATGGGCATTGTTAAACAGCAGATAATTCCAAGAATAATCTCATAATGCTTTAATTTTTTTGTTTTTCTTAGTTTTGTAATGTTCATAAAAGGTTTTCACATTTTTTTCTGTATTCATTAGATTTCTTCTAATTTTACACATTTTTCTAATTGTTTTCAATAATTTTTTTATAAAAGTTTAGATCACCATAGGCGGTGATCGGTAGTGATTAATTCAACTTCAAAGTATATAAAGGTTTCGATATAGGTGATCAGTAATCATTAAGGTATTAAGATCGGAGATTAGAAGGTCCCTTCTGATGAGAATGATGTTTTTTTAAATCTTTAACTAATATTTATTCATCAAGTATTATCTTTCGAATTTCTGTAGGAAAGAGTACTAAGAAACGCAATTTGGGTAAGAGCGAATGTTTAATGGATGTTTAAAAGGATAATAATGTTAAAAAGAAAGAAAATCAGAATGGGTTTTATTATGTTATTGCAAACTAGTTACTACGAAAGAAGGTATTGATTTATGGATTTCTGAACCTAATCTAAACCCATTAAAGTAAAAATGAGATATATCTGAGAAGATGACGAAAAATTTCGCACTAAAAAAAACAAATCTATAATTATTTTTAACAAGGTTTTATAAAATAAGAAGAAGGGAAAAATAGATCATAAAATTTTTTTGGATTATACATTTATTTAAAATATCAATATAGAATAATTTTTGGAATATCCCAACAGATTTTTTAATGTGGAATCTAACTAACAATATAAGAACATATTAAAGAGTATTTATAATTATTCTAATCAATAATTTTAATGGTGTTAAATTATTTCTGAACAAGATACAGGCGTAAAATACGAATATGAGATATTACAATGCGTCAAAAACAATCCGGGCGGGCTAACGGTTACTGACATTGCGGAGATCAAGGGGTTTAGTCGGAACACAGTATCCAAATATATTAGTATCTTAAAGGTAAAAAAAAAGATCAGAAAAAAGAAAATTGGCGCCTATTCTCTCTATTTTTCCACGGAGGAGAATTATTTGCCCAATACTCTTGTGTTATCTTATTATAAAGTTTTATTGAAAGGGTTAAAAGAGAATTTTCCTGAGAGGGGTGATTTGTTCAAGGAATTAATCAAAAAAAATGTATCTGATATCAAATTCACCTTTTCGCCCAAAGTATATCAACAATTGAAGTATTTTAAGAATCATCCTATTTCCCAATATACAAAAATCCATTTAGAAATTTTTAAGGAGTTTTATCCTACTTATGATATTTTCCAACCGGATGTGGAGATATCGATTCTAAAAATTGATCCTAAGGGGCAAAAAGCTATCTATCGGTTCAGAAATTCTGTTTTTCTAGAAAATAATGAGGATTATATTTATCATCTTTATTTCATGTGTGGTTTAACTGAAGGGATCTTAGAGCGGGAAATACACCGAGAAGTTAAATGTGAGGTTGAAAATTATCATGTAGGGGGAGGAAAGGAAGATTCCTATTTTGATATTTCAATTACCATTAAATAAATTTTGTTCTCAATTAATCCTTTAAAGCTAATATTTATAAATATTTCAACAATTCCTAAGACTTATATAGTAAGCATTACAATACACTTATATTACATCCGTAAAACCTAAAAAAGGGTGTGTACAGATAACTGAGCAACAATCAATAATAAGCTATGCAAAAGAGATATTGGAATGTATCAAGAACAATCCTGGCGGAATTACGATTACAGATATTTCTCAGATGCGAGGATTTTCGCGCAATACGGTATCCAAATATATTAACATCTTGAAGGAAAAGAAGAAGATCCGAAAAAAGAAAGTAGGTGCCTATTCTCTCTACTTTTCTATGGAAGAGAATTTTTTGCCTAATAGTCTTGTGCTCTCCTATTATCAGGTCATATTAAAGGGTTTAAAAGAATATTTTCCCGATAATGAAAGAGGAGAATTTTTTAAACAGCTAATTCAGAAGAATGTTGATGAAATTAGGATTAATATAAGCCCGGAAATGAAAAAAAAACTAAATGAATTAGGAGAGAAGCCAACAAGGGAATTAATTTCGATAAATCTCAATTTATTTAAGGAATTATATTTAATGTATGACCTTTTTCAACCGGATGTTGATATATCCTTATTAGAAATAGATGCAGATCAGAATAAAGTTATATATCGGTTTAAGAATTCTCGTTTTTTTGAAGATAATGAGGATTACATCTATCACTTATATTTTATGTGCGGAGTCTCTGAGGGGATATTAGAAAGAGCATTAAAAAGAAAAATAACTTGTCGGCTTGAGAACAATCATATAGCTGGAGAGAAGGAGGATTCATATTTTGATCTTTCAATTGAAATTGGACAGAGAACTAGGTCATAAAAAAACCAAAATGCATATACATTTCTTAACATGAATCTCTGATTCCGAAAACATCTATTATTGTAAAAAAGATAAACCAAGAAAAAGGGGAGATGTGTGTTAATAGTTTTACTATTTAGCATCTACACTAAGCTTTTTCTTTGCAGGCTTTTTAAGTAAGTTTTGGGTTTTTTTTCCAATGAATAAATATCCATCCTCATCTATCTCAGCACTCTCTCCCGTATGTAGCCACCCATGTTCATCAATAATCTTATTGGTAGCTTCCCGATTTTTCCAATAGCCTTTCATTACTGAGGGTCCCTTTATTAAAAGTTCGTCCTTTTTTTTATTAAGTTTTTGTTTTATTTTTTCATAGGGATTATCTAAAATTTCTAATGGGGGTCCTCTTGATGTAATTTTATGATAAAAGGGGATCTTTTTCTTAAAATCCGGGCGCTTCTTAGAATTATATTTTGTTCTCAACAGATGGGTAATTGCGGTAAGTTCTGGAAGGCCATAAGAGGTGAGCAAGGAGATTCCAATTGAATTAAAGAAATACAGATATTTTTCTGATATGTTAGCGGGACTACTAATCATAAGTTTCAGCTTGCCTCCAAAAGATTTTCTGATGATTTTTCCAATAATTTTTTGAAGAATTTTATGTTTAAGGATTGCACCAATTTTATTTCTCTTAGTTTTTGCTTTGTTTTTATAATAGATCTCTGCATTTTGTATGAAGTCCTTTACTAATTCTTGTTGTCTTTTAGGATAATCTTCAAGCGTTTTAAAGACAATGAAATGGATAACTTGATAAATCAATGGATATGCAATCATAATCGTAGGTTTAAATTTTTCAAATGATTTTTCAATGAGATCTGGGTCTAACTTATTAACAATATCCAAGGAAGAGCCAAGCATTAAAGAGCTCAACATCAGGAGTCTACCTAGGGGATCTGAAAAAGGGATGAGGGAAAGAATATGTTGTTTCCACGGTTTCATTTTTTTTTGTGCTTTCATTAATGTAGATGTAAATGCAGTTGCGTTGGAAAGTATATTCTTATGGGTGAGCATTATTCCATTGGGAGCTCCTTTCATCTCTGAAGAATAAAGAATAGTTGAGAGATCTTTTTCTTCTGTAGCTCGAATTGAAATATTGAACTTAATAGAGGAATGGTATTGAGCTTCTCCTAAAGACAAGAGCTCATCGAATGTCATAATATTCGTTTTATTATTAGATTGTTTCTTTGGATAAAAAATGATAATCAATTTGAGAAGAGAAGTATCATTTATAATTGAGGAGAGCTTCTTTAATGTGGTTAAATTATCAATGAAAAGTGCTTTACACTCAGAATCTTCTAAAATAGAATTCAAGTTTTTTCTCTTAAGATCGGGGTCGATGGGAATCGTTATCCCTCCCAAAGCTTGGATTGCTAAGTCTGCGATAATCCATTCGGGATTCGCTTTTGAACAAATCCCAATATGATCACCGCGAGTAAAGCCCATCTGTGTTAATGCATAAAAAACTGCTGTCATAGAATCGGCTAATTCATTAAATGATAAAGTTTGAATTTTATCATGCGATACGAGCCATCGAATTGCAATTTCATTATAATATTTATTCTTAATATTTATGATCATTTCAGGTATATTTTTATACCGAATGAGAGATTGTGTTTTCTTCATTTTTTAATTATTCCTTTTGGTTTAGTTATTCGCTACATTATTATATTATTATTTTGTATTATTCTACGGGTATTTTGAATATATTGGATTTAAAAGGTCTAGATAATGTATTCTATCCTTTAAAAAATATATAAAAAATAAAAAATGTGATTATTGAGCTATTTCTTAGTATTTGATTTCTTCGATTTCATTTTTTTTATCGGTTTTTTAGATTTGAGATTCTTTTTCT
This sequence comes from Promethearchaeota archaeon, assembly GCA_008080765.1. GTDB lineage: Archaea > Asgardarchaeota > Lokiarchaeia > Sigyniarchaeales > SOKP01 > TEKIR-8. Next base: position 38,707 of record SHMU01000004.1, read on the forward strand.
TCAAAGTTTTACTTTCTGGAAGTGTATAACCCAGTTTTTCTTTTACTGAACCTAAGTTTCCTTTCAGATTTTGCTTGCTTTTAGGTTGAAGTCTCTTTTTTATGATAGATTTCTTTACTTCGTGATTCATCGTTCCCGCACCTCCTGCGATGCCAAGTATTACTCCTAAGGTTATTCCTCCAGGAAGTATGTAGGCTTGTGCTGTTTGGGCAGGATATACCTCATTAGTAAATCGTTCCGCTAAGTGGAGAGGAACGATTCCACTCCGTTCATACCATACTATCGGCATTGTAGTTGTGTTTATATCTGAGGTAAAGTATTCTTCCGAAGTTAGATTAAAATTGACTTGGATTCGCTCTCTTGCATGCATAGTAACCCCGGAAATAGGTTCAATATCTATGAACGTATCATGAGCCATTCTATCAGGGTGTGTACCATTTATTGAAGCGACTACTTGGGGATCGGCATCAAGAAAATGTGGTTTGCTTACCAAAACAGGTACCCCTCTGAACTTTTCGACAGCTTGAACATTGATTAATCCTTGTGTATTCATATAATAATTTTTATTTGGAGAGAATGTTTTAGGAGCAAACGTAAATCTATTGAGTTGTACCCCATACACAGAAGTTGGACCAAGATATACCAAATCAATTACACGCATTAAATCGGGATTAAATATCTTTGGGGGAACTAGTTCAGTAGCTTTACCGGGATTATACATTCCTAAAGATCCCATTAAAGGTTCAGAATGCTGCCATAAATTAATCGTCGACTTTCCATCATAAGCCACGACTTGTCTGGCAAGTTGCTCATTAGTATGCCCAGTCGTCATGGTTATAGTTTTGATATACGCTTCTTCTTCGGCTATGGTTTGATTTTCACAATTATCAAATAAATGTACACGTCCAATGGAGGTATCCTTTTCATAATACTCCATAAAACTGCATACTGCCTCATCAGTAGCTTCAAAAAGCCATTCTTCTACTGTGCGATTGGTAATTACTCCACTATTCCATTCATTCGACTGATATGCAACAGCATTTGGAAGCCATGTTTCAATACTTGTATCAATCCATTCCAAAATCTTAGCTAACTGGTCGGAGGTAATCCCAAAATAAGCCGTCAAATTTCCTCTGGCATATTCTCCTTCAGGAGTATTGTCAAGAGCATCAAACCACAGTTGATTTTCTTCATAGTCCATTCCGGTAAGGGATAAAGGATCGCTCTTGTTCCAGAGTGCTACGCATTGATCATAAGTGATTCCAGTCTCGCCTACTATATTATATTGATCTAAATCCATTTTGGTGCCAATATGGAGCGGAATTATCAACCATACCCATTCCCAGAATTCTTCCTCGTAATCTTCAATCTGTACATATTCTGTGTTTGTAATATTCAGATCTGCTTCCGGAGGGATTGCAGTTCCTGCAAGCGTACCATCAATATCTACACCTAACCCGTTTAAGCTTCCCGATTCATCGACCATCTCAGCGATTTGTTTCGAAATTAAGGCGTTCTGAACCCTCTGGATATCCTCATCTAATAAGGTTTGTACCATCAGATCCTCAATACCAGCTGCTAGAAGTACCTCAATTCCACCACCTGTATAATCAACTTGATTTGCCAAGTAATTGTAATCCCCATTAAATTGGGGAGCAGAATCATTTGCCCATTCAGCATAAAATACTTCTTCCCAATCGGGCATTCCTTGCTCTAAGAAAAACTGTAAATCAGAAATCTCAATGCAATCAAAAAAAATATCAGCCACAGTTTTTGAAGATATTTCAGACGCTCCGAGAGTTTCACATTCACTTAGAATGTCTCTCTGTGATTGCTCAATCCATTCTTCATCATTCAATTGCGTATCCATACTTTCTGTAAATATAGATTCAAAAGTTTCTTTTACTTGGCTGAGCACATATGGAAGGTTCATCTCACAATAATCCCTTTGGGAGCCTCCTGCCATCGCCACGCCTCCTAAAAATGCAGGATTCACATTGGTGATATAGACTTCGGAGATATTTTCTCCTCCGACTTGGACATATTTTTCATATTCTTTATATGTCACGGTTGAGCTAATCAAATTGTAAGAGATGTCGTATTTGTATTTTAAATATTTGAACCTAAATGGTCCTATCTCCTCATATACTGGGGGTTCACTTCCAGAAAGAAACGCATCTGGATTCGTTAAATTCCATAAGTAATAGGTTTTATATTCTTCGGGAGCCCCGGGATAATCATTAGTAACGAAAGTAAAATAATTTGAATCTAAGGGTGTGGGAACGAGCGTTTGCTCCCCAATTCCTTTGGCTATTTCTTCATCTATGAATGAATTTAAAAAGATGGTACCGGGTATTAAGGCAATCCCCAACACAATTAAAGTGATGGTTCCTACTTGGCTTATCTTTTTAGGTTTTTTCATTGCTTTTGCGAATGGATTTTGGGGCTTTTTCTTTTTTGATAATTTCAATGGAGTCTTAGATTTAATGGTTTTCGAAGTGTTAAGTTTTTTTTTCTTTAATAATTCGGTCATATAATATCACATTTTAGAGATGATCAGTGGTGATCATCAAAATACTATTAATGCAATATTGATCAACATTATATTTAAGACTATCTCAACAAACTTAAGTCCGATTGAAAAGAGATTTAGATAAAAAGAGAGGATTAATTACTCTATAGTGGTTTTATCAAATGAATCTCAATCAAAAAGCATAAATATAGTAATGGAAAGAAATGGGTTTGCGTTTGAAATAACTCTTAGCTTACTTTACCAATTCTAGCTTTTCTATTAATCCATAACTACAATCTCTTCATTAATTGACGGAATGATGAGGTTAACTTTTGGAAAGTTTTTTTTCATTTTATCAAGAAACGGATCTAGATCTTCTAGGCGGGAGATGGGCGGAAAAAAGTTATCCCAATGTATTGGTATCACGGTTGAGGGGTTTAAATAGGAGACCATCTTGCAAACCTTCTTTGCCATGTGTTTTGGAGAGTTTCCTGCAAGAGGAGCAATGAAAAGATCTATATTCGCTAATTCTGTTAATTGGGTTTTTTCTTTATGATAAAGACTTCCATAACTTACGATCTTGCTTTGATTATAATTGGTACAAAAACCAAACACTTTCCCCATTGGAAGACCCTTTGCGAGGGGAAGTAAATTTTTAGCTTCATTCCAAAACTGTTTTGAGGTCAAGCGTGACCATATTGTATTAAAATCAAAATTGATATGTTTAGATTTCAGCACATCAACATAAATGTCATTAGTTATCTTAAGCTGATCACCCCACTCGATGGGAATTATATTTTTCTCACCCTTTTCAGTGAGGCAATAGGGTTCTGTTGTAAATTTCAAACTATAATTTTCAAAGTCTATGATTTCACCTGCACACCATTTAATCATATTTTCTTTTCCGATTTTTGAAGTATACACCGGAATGTCATGATTTTCGGCAAACCATGCAGCATCGGTGATGTGATCAACATGTGCATGGGTTATAAGTACCGCGCTAATATCGGTAAGCTGTTCCCGCTTGATTTCTAAAAGAGGAGAGGAATTTTCATTCCGAAAGAAGAATGGGTCAAAAAGGACTCGTGTACCATCCAAATCTAATACATAGGCTGCTGTTCCCAACCATGTAAATTTAATAATCATTATCCCATCTAACTAATAACAAAAAGTACTAAAAAATCTTTTGAATATTAAAGGTGCAATATGGTGGCGGAATTCCATGCCTTGTAAGAGAACACTTTGTAGGAAAATTGTTAATTAATGATTTTTGAGAAAAATTTTTAATAATTGCCATATTTTTCATATTAAATATTAAAGCTTAATTTTGAAGTTTACCCATTAAAAAATTAATAGAAAAGGTGAAAGCATATAGCGACTAAGAGACCATGGCATTGTTATTCGAAATGGGATAGTAGGCCATATCAGCATAAAAGGTCCGCCAATCATCGGAGGGAATATGCACGAGGTGGCGCCCAGAGCAAGATTAAACGGTTTTGGGGTGGAAATAAAAGTATTCCTTGGGAAGAATGGGATATTGTAGTAGGATTAAAGGTGGAAAAAAAAGTACAGATCTCTTCAAGCGCCATGGAAGCGTTAAGGGTTGCAATTAATAGTGTATTTCTAAAGAAAGTGGGGCGAAAAAATTATCGCCTGCGAATTAGACCACATTGCCATCATAAAATTAGAGAGAACCGCATGTTAGCATTTGCTGGAGCGGACAGAGTGCAATCCGGAATGAGAAATTCTTTTGGAAGAGCTACAACGGTCTGTGCACGTGTGAATGCGGGACAAGTTATCTGTGATTTGGGTATATCTATGAGAAACTTACCCTTAGCGAAGAAAAGGTTAGATGTTGCATCCAAGAAATTGCCCACTCCGTGCCAAAACGTACTTTTAAGGTATAAAAAACCAGAATATTTGAAGAGGGCGGGGTTACCTTTATATGATGCTGAAAAGCGTAAACCAATTCCATTATATACGATAGAACTTGCATAGTGCAGCTTAGTACAAATTCTAATTATTGATAACTCTTTCTTTGAATCGTATCAAAAAAGGAAGAGGAATTTTGATTATTATTCTTTAATACCAAATTTATTCTTTATTGAATCGGGCAATATCCATCCAAGATAAAACATAAACCCACTGAAAATAGAGACAATTCTTATAATTGGGAGTAATATAATGTTCAAATTCAAGAGAGCATCCGCCATAGCACCAATAAAATAGGTAATAAATCCTATTAAGAGAAACTTGCCTTTTAATCTATTTCCCACATTCTCTGACTTAATTGATTTAGCTGCAAAAAGAATTCCTGTTATCATTATGATAAGTATAATTGCAATTAGATATAAGCCAAAAAAACTGGAATATTTCACATCGACAGCGCTTGTCGTTTCTCCAATCAGTGTTGGGTCAATAAACAGAAACAAAATCAGAATTATTTCATAGATAGCAACAAAAACCCCATAAATAGATAAAATACCTGTTTTGCGTTTTTCAAACATTAAATCCGTCATTGCAATCATCCATATGAAAGCAAGTGGGGGAACCCCAATATTTCCTATAAGGAAATAGAGAGGATCGGGTATTGGCATTCCAGAGATTATTGTTGTGAGAAATGATATACAAGAGGGATACCATCCTTGATTTAAGCCAATCCAGCTGATGCCAATATAGAGAAAAATCTTATCATCATATTTGAAATATTTAGAGGCGATATAAGATCCTATTGATACAGAAAGAATGACGATTAATAAGCTAAAGATCCCATTTACTATTTCTTGTGTAGTCAAATAAGTAGTCAAAATACTCACGAAAATAATTATTTTTAATATAATGAATAATAACTCCTATTTATAAATCTAAGTAGAGTACCAAAAAAAATATACAAATAAATATAATGATTGTTATATATTTCTATAAACCCTATAGAAGAAAAGTTAATAATAGGTATTAAGTATAGAAAATTTATGTCAAAGGTTGGGTTTAATAATCATTCAATTTATATTCATACTGAGAAACCGGGGGAGTCCGTCAACGCCGTAAGGGTCACATTGCAATGTCCCGAATGCAAAAAAATGAGGAGTATTTGGATTGCAAGGGAATTTTTTACAAACCAGGAGTTTTCTCGACTCTATCATATATTAATCCCAAGAAGTATAACGTGTGATCATATATATACTGCATTTTTAGATAAAAATGGAGATATTAGAGGATACCAGAAAACAGACTTAGAATTATCGATAGTAGAGAAGATATTCCCTAAACAGGAGATAATAACGGAAAGCTTGATTCAGCAAAAGGGAACTTTTAATATTCTTATGGGAACTCTCAAAGAATTGATGTTCAAAACATTGAGAGCGATTTTAACTAATGTTGATATTTATTGTATTTCTTCAAGTTTAAACAGTGAATATAAGAAATTTTTTGAGGATATCTTCTTAGATCGATTGAATAGTAAGATTATTATTATTTCTAAAGAAGTGTTCGATGATGAAGTTCGCCATGTATTAAAAAACATGGATAAGGTGTTTATTTTTAATGAAAATTTAGGAGTGGTGATGAAAGAACCCCCATATTTTCATAAATTCAATGAGGACTGCGTAGAAAAAGTAATCTTTAACACAGTAAATAGTGAAATGGTTGATAATTTTATTATTATCAAAACTCTCCAGAAAAATTTGGAAATTCTATTTAGTTTAACCGATGAGCTATACCAGAGAATTGAGAAGAAGGAATATATTAGCAAAGGTCAAGTGAAAAAACTCTTAAAAAATTCGACACTTAAACTAGCATATACCGATTCCTTTCGCAATATAATGAAAAATAGGTATAATATTGATCTTACTGAATTTTTTAGAGATAAAATCCTTGAAATATTATAAAAGGTTTGCTTTTTCCTATTATTTATGATTTAAGCACAGATTTTTTCATTTCTTCTTCATAACACCTAAAAAAGCGATAGCTTGAAGAGGAATCAATTCTAAAATAATAAAAAATAAATAAAATTAGGGGATTTATTATTTATAAGTAGTTCATTTTAAGTTGGAAATTATTCGTGGTAGGAAAGTGAAAAACCTCAAACCTTTTTTTAATCCAAGCTCTATTGTCATCGTGGGTGTATCTCGTGAAGAATTAACATTTAGTTATACTGTTTTAAAAAATTTATTAGAAATTTTTTATCGCGGTGATATCTTCATAGTAAATCCTAATGCTGAAGAGATTCTTGGCATAAAATCATATCACTTGCTTGAAGAGCTACCAATCGTTCCGGAGTTAGCCGTGATCGTGCTCGGAAAGCAAATAGAAAACATTTTTCAGCAACTCGCGGACTTTGGAATCAAGTATATTGTAATAGAATCAGAAATTAAGGTAGATTCCGAATATCAATTAGCTTCTCGAGATGCAAGTATGTCCATAATTGAGCATTTAAATGATATTTCTGAAAAATATGAGGTAATGTATATGGGTCCATCGATGATCGGATGCATTAATTTTATTGATAACTTTACTACCTCCATTATCCCCGTTCGGCAACATATTATGAAGCAAAATAGAAATGTAAAATGGGGAGCAAGTTATATAGCTCAGTCAGGAGGGCTTGCAGGAGGGCTAGGATGGTGGGCTCCTGGCCAAAATGTTCCCATTTCAAAAGTTGTTCATTTAGGGCATGGATTTAATATCAAAGAATCAGATGTACTGCATTATTTTCGAGAAGACACAGAAACAAAAGTAATCTTACTTTTCTTACGAGAAATCTCTGACGATCTAATAAACTCAGTAAATGCATGTGCTCCTATTAAACCCGTCTTATTCTTTTACGTAGGTAAAAATAGTGAACGAGAAAAAAAACTTAAGGAAGTAGGGGGGCTTGGCGTTGAAAATTATATTGAACTTTTCGACTTTGCAAAAATCTTTCTTTGGTGTCCCGCACCTAAAGGTCCAAATCTTGGCATTATAGGACCTTCTTCGGGAGCCATTCATATCATTGCAAAGGAGATGCGCAAGCAAGATCTTTCATTGGCAAAAATAGATAATAAGCACCGGAATATCATTTTAGATAAAGTAGGGGGGTCTACATGCATTACCGGCAATCCCGTTGATTATTGGCCTCCTGATAAATTTATTGGTACTAAAATATGTGGGATTTATAATGTATCATCAAAAACTCTATTAAAGGATAATTCCGTAAATGGACTAATCTTAGCGCTGGAATTTTTCATTGAGATTGAGTTTGATTTTAGCATCTTTAAAAATATTAAAGAATTACATCCAGACAAACCTATAATTGCTACATTAATACAAGCGGAAAGCGAGGGGGCAAAGCGAGTAATAGAAACTGCAACAGAGTTAAAAATTCCTGTGTTTGAAAATGAAGTGGAGAGGGCTGTTCGGGGATATCGCCTCCTTTACGATTATTATTCTAAAATAGCGAAGAGAAAATAAATCTCTGAAATCTTCAAATTAATAGATAATTTGATAAATATCATAAGAGAATTAAGAAAATAAAAGTATTTTAAAGCGAATAAAATAAAAATATTATAAAGCAAATAAATATAGATTTAATAGAACTATTTCATACAGTTCAGAAAAGAGTTGTTTTATTAAATTCTAAAAAATGTCCTTTAATTCATCAGGGATTTCTTGGTCTTTATCCATTAAGGAAAGAGCATAAACCTTTTCTCCGCAATCACATGGAACACCTTCGAACATATAAAACTTAAATTGTCCCTTCCAATTGGCTATAAAGATGGTTTTAATTTCTACCATTTCGCCACATTTGCAATAGATAGCTTTTTCTGAACTATAATCAGAGAAAATTGATTTTATATCTTGAGTAGTCCTCTTGAATTCGCATTCATTTAGTACTTCATTTATTTTTTCAGCCAGATTTTCTTTTAAGGCGGGTACATAATTCTCGATTTTGCCGTCCTTTATCTCAGCATTTTCTAGTATTACAAAATTCTTTTCCACTTCTGAGACTGTATCTAATACCTCTTGCTGATTAATATACTGATGAGCGAGTTGGTCTGGAATGGGAAAAGGTTCTACACCTGCAGGATAGTCAAAGCGTACGGTATGTATGATAGCACCCTTATTGACTTGTTGATTGAGCACTTTGATCGAATCATAATCATTGCTACTGAGGACAAATTTTATTAACTCTAAGGGAACTTTGAGATCAATAAGTCTAGATCGGACACTTCGCAGAGTATCATTCACAAATCCTTTCAGAATCATGATGTTTTCTCGATTCTGAGTGTAAATATCCATTTTATTTTCTTCTTTAAAATTATACCATTTTTTAGCGAGATAATTCCTGATAAGAGTAGGAACCATGCAGAACACGCATAATACAGGAAGTAAATAAAGAAAATCTATATTAATACCAAAATAAGGTAAAAGCGTAAAGATAATAACGACTGCAAACATTGGTGCCGAGATAATTAAACTCCAATTGCGCATTTTTTTATTAATAGACTTTTTAAAACCCTTTTGTGCGGCGATCTCTTCTGTATTTTCTCTAATCTGATCAATGGTTTGGCTGATCTGTTTTCCTGTAAATTGCTGCTTGATTAATTTATCCTCTTCAATCTCCTCACCCAAACCTATTATTATTTGTTCAATTTGAGTTTTATATTTTTCAAGGTCTTTTTCTCGATAAATGAAATCAATTGGCTCTTCCGAGAAATAATCTAAAAAGCGGGCAATAAATAATTTCTGCTCGATGTTTTCTAAGGTACCCGGCTCTAATCCTAAGGTTTCTTGTAAAATCTGTGCTTGTGATTTTTTTTCAGGTTTTTTAGATTTCTTTTTATCTTCTTTTTCTGACGCTATGTCTTCTTTTGATTTAAGTTGTTCTTCAGCTTCTCTCTTATTATCGTTATTGTTCATTTTATTGTGTTTTTTTCTGATCAAAATTTTATTTAATTATGTAATATAGCTTCTTGTTTTTAATTAACTTTATTTTTATAGTTCTCCATAAACTACGTTTCGTAGTGATTATTTTGGAATCTATATTTAAAATCGTTAAAATTTTTTAAGAATTGAAGGTTTGCTGTTACAACAATCTTTTAAAATTAATTCATTATACATTGAAAAGCTAATTAGTAGTAATGAGTGATCTAAGGTGTGGTTTCATTCAAAAGAAAAGGAAAATGTGGATTTAGCTAGAAAATATGAGGTGCTTTGTGGTATAGAAGAGGAGTTTCTTATTCTTGATAGAGATGGCACTCTTATTGAGGCGGCAGATAATTTAATGGTGAAGGCGGCACAATTGCTCGAAGATAATAGTGATTTGCTTGACTCATTGCGTTTACGGATCCGGTCCTTGGATGCAGAGCCTAATCCCGCCCAAATTGAATATGTTACACTCCCTCTAAAACCTTCTCAGTTAGAAGATGCGGTAAAAGCGGGAAGAAAATTATTAATTGATGCTGGTAAGAAATTAGATGTAAAAATATTTACACAAAGTCTTCATCCCGTTCAATCGGATCCCCATCCTATTGTAGGCACCCATATTAATGTGTCTGTTCAGAAAAAAGAAAATTTAATGAAGTCTGAAGAATTAAAAGCGGTACATAATTATCTGTGGAATATGTTGCCCGAGATCATCTCTCTTTCTGCCAATTCTCCCATCTACCAAGGAAAAAAAAATAATATTGCGACAAACAGATGTGCAAATAGCACAGTTCTGAAACCCAATGGATTTGCTCAAATTCAAATACCCGAAGAAAAACCTGCCTTAGTTCCTATGCAATATTACGGCAGAATGCGATATCAGCTAAAAATAGGGTCTGGAGAGGATGAATTTTCCAAAAAGGTTATTACAAACAAGAGAGGAGAAAGACTAGTGGACTTGACCCCAAGAGGTCCCTTTACTAATATCCAAGATGATAAAGACGAATCACCATCCAGAAATCGTGTTGAGATTAGAGTGATTGATGTACAGCATCATTTGGAAGATATATTAGATATTGCTTATTTGTGTTGTTATTCCGGATTACATGCAATAGATTTAGCAAATTCGGGTAAAATGAGAAGGGATCCGCACCATAAAGAAAATCTTGATAAAGCGATTAGTAAAGGTGCCAATGCAAGCTTCAAAAGAGAAAATGGAGAATACATTACATTTCGAGACAGCTTAAGGCAATGGATTCAAGAAACCTCACAATATGGAGAGATATTAGGGGTCAAAATTAAAAATCTGCCGGACACCAAATTTGAAAGAAAATCCATTCAAGAAGAACTTGGAGTTGAATTTCAAACCAGAAAAATTGAAAAAATACGACAGCAAGGAAATGTATATGCGACGGTAATCTTAAATGAATCTCGTATAGTAGAAAATGATCAAGGTGAAAAATATAAAGTCACAGCTGGGCGTCCAATTCAAGGAGAATTAGCAGTTAAATACAATCTTGATTACGAGGAAGAAGATGAGTTGGTAAAATCTTTTAGAAATATTAAAATCACTAATATGCTGAACGTTCAAGGATTAAGCATCCCATTAAAGCTGGGAGATCGTGTACAGAGTGTACAATCTCGTCAGGAAAGCCTACTTGAGAGGCTATTAGGGGGTTTTGGATTTTAGAATAAGTAAAAATAATTCATTTATAATCTATAATCCTTAAAATTTATTATTTAGCATCATTACTCTCTGTTAAATGAGAAAAAGGGTTTTTTGATAACATCAATTATAAAATATATCAAAACATTTGTATAATGACAAATTGATAATAATGCCTCTTTTCAAAACGAAAATTTTTTCTAGCATACGACGAGCTTTTAATAAATTGAAAATTAAAATACGATTAGCCTTTAAAAAGACTCATATTATTTATATTATCAATAATTATCCTTCAAAAGCTAAATCGGAACGAATAATTAGATTAGAAAATATTATTCGGATTAATTTTCCGGAAATTAAAGTTAAAACGATTCATTTCTCGGAAATTAACTATTATAATCTCCACAAAAGTAAGGGGTTGATTTTAACAGGGTCTAGTCTTAATGTATCTTCTTTTTATAAAAACAGGGAAATGGAGCACTTATTTAGGAATGAAATTCGGCTAATAAAAGAAACCTATAAAAATCCCATCCTAGCAATTTGCTTTGGACACCAATTAGCTGCTCATGCATTCAATTCAAAAGTAAAAAGAATGGCATATAGAGTAGTAAGTAATGATATTATTTCGTTAGATGTAAGGTTTCCCGATAAACTCATTCCTCATAGCACTGTTTTGGTCAATCTCAATCATAAAGATTATGTAGATCCCTATGATTTCGAGCTACGAAAACATTTTCGAATCATTGGGACATTGTCATTAGATGTATATGATACAGTTCAATACATGCGGCATAAAAGAAAACCTATTTTTGCAGTACAATTTCATCCCGAAAACCACATCGGCAATTATCACTATCCTCCTCATATCAGTGATGAAGTAATTGATAAAGCAAAATTGGATGGAGAAAAAATTATCAATGGTTTTGTTAGATTATGTATCATATAATTAGAATAGGTATAGAACCTCTATTTTTTCCATCTTAGAATTATGGGGTAGTGATGTTTATAAGCATCTCATAAAGGATAACCATAACTGCCAAATAAGATTTAATTCTTATGTCAAATATATCAATATAATACCATAATTTTAAATATGAAATTAGTTCAATTTTTTCTTAATCATTTACTTATCTCATTTGCTCAATAAGAGATTTATAGGAGTTGGATAATGCCCTTAAAAAACACATACAAGGTAATAGTTAGCGGAGATGGAGGAGTGGGCAAGACCACTCTCATTAATCAACTGGTTAATAAAAATCAGGAGGTCAAAATGACTCCGGGACTTAATTTAGAAAATTTAGAACTAAAATTGGAAAATGATATTAAGGTGGATTTAATTCTTTGGGACCTGGGGGGGCAGCCCCAATTCAGAGATTTTCAAGATAGATTTTACGGAGATGCAATAATTGTTTTATTGGTTTTTGATTTGACTCGATATACTTCATTTCAAAATATTGAAAATGAATGGATTCCGATGATTTTAAAAGATAAAGATTTACATGATTGTGCAAAGATTCTTATCGGTAATAAAGTAGATTTAGAACAAAAAATAAAGGAAGAATACATACAAACCTTCAAAAAGAAGCACAATCTCCCTTACCTCACAACTTCTGCCAAGGAGGCAATAAATATAGATCATTTAAAAAATCTTCTCTGTAAAATGATAAGTTCTTGCAAAGAATGAATATTGAGAAAAAAGTAGATAGTTAAAACGTAAATGGTTCAAGATTCTTGTAAACTGAGAAATACTGTACTTCCACTCATAACATATTCTAAAACAATATTTATGTTTCTATCTGCATGGTTTGAAATGGCATCAAGAATTCCTTGTGCAATACCTACCATAAATTGTGGTGAAATCGATTCTCGAATAACAATGGTTTTTTCTTCGGAGTCTATATTTTCTATCTTCACGAGGTTTTTGTAAATTGGTCCTATTTCATTTTTTAGGACTAAAAGAGGATCCACTTTAAACGTAGCGCCCAACTTAATTATCGGTTCCCTTTTCTTATTCCAAAGATAAGTTCCAATGTATCTTCCTGCAAGAAATAAGCTTTCGGGTTCCTTTATTTCTGTTATTAAAATCGAAAGGAATGAAAAAAACTCTTTAGAAGGATCTCGTCGTTCTTTTATCGCTTCTACTTTTTTGTGTAATTGATCTTCGTTAAGAGAGGGATTTACAATGAGAGAAGATTCATCATCTTTTACTAATACAATTCTTTCTACACTCCTCACCGCATAATTCTTGTCAACATAGACCGTTATAAAATGATCTTTATGAGAGATAAGAGTGGGAACGACGCTTAATTTATCAAGTTCCTCTTCAAAACTTTTAGATTCAATATCATAGGAAATTTTCTCTCCACATGTACATTTAAAAGTGATTGTTGGCATTGAAGTCCTACTCTTTCAATTATTAATATCCTTAATAAGTATTATTATTAATAAGAGTTTTTATTGATTTTTTTTATAAAAAAAATGAGATTAAAAAAATTGGGCTATATTCAAAAACAATAGAAATCCGGTGAGGAATATTGCCAGTGGAAAAACAAAGTAAGGGATATTAGTCTTAAATGGTCTCTCAAGAATAGGCATTTTTATTCGCAAATACAGAGCAACAATTCCCGCAGGAAGCATTGCAGAAATAAGCACAAGCCCGATACCAATAGAAGAAAAGATACTAACTATAAATCCACCGCTTACAGGAAGTAGCACTGTCATAATTAGGCCGATAATAGATGATAATGAAATTGTTATGATAATATTATTTGTATAAATTCCATTTCTGGCTTTTTTAAATATAGTTGGAATACTCTCATCACGAGCCATCACGCGTAATTGATGAATACAAGTTGCTAAGACCGCATAACAAGTACCTGCTGCTGAAAATGCGGCAAAGAAAGAAAGTATCTGAGAGGGAATACCAGTAGTTAGTGCTATCGCTTCAAAAGCATTGGCGTTTCCCAAATTATTTATTCCTACTATTCCTGATGCTCCAAGTGAAACTAGAACATAGATTCCAATAATAAGTCCTAAAGATATTAAGACACCATAAGAGACTTTTACATTTCCCTTGAAATATTTGTCCTCTTTATCTACCTCTTCGGCAAAAATTAACATAACCTCGAATCCTAACAATGACCACAGAGAAAGTTGTTGGGCTTCACGAAATCCCGAAAAATTTAACTCGTGTAAGGAGTAATTTGCAGGATTGATATTGAGTAGCATCATTATTGATACAATAACTAGAAAAACAATTTTTAGTACCACCCATCCAAAAGTTATGAAGCCCATTGCTCGAAGTGACGATATCCCCGCAAATATACCAAACACAAATAAATAAATGAGAGTAAGTAAGATTAAAAGGAGTTGTGAATTTGATTGAAATATTCCGAGAGTAAAATTCGCCGTTAAAAATGCTAACAATGCAGAAATGAACAAATATCCGATAAAATAAACGATTCCAACTGCTTTACCCCATTTTTTGTTAAAAGCACCACCTACATAAGAATAGGGACCTCCACTTTTAGGGAACATACTCACACATTCAGCATATGCTAATCCAACAGCTAAGAATAGCAGCCAACTTAAAATTACCGCCAAGATTGACATTATACCCGCACTATTTGCCCATTGCAGAGGATCTCTCCATATACCCGAACCAATGACAGTCGTTAACCCGATTCCTATTATTCCTAAAAAGGTAATTGTATTTTTCTTTTTAGAATTCTCTTTAGACATAGTGATTATATTGGATTCTATTCTATTTAAAATTAATTTTTAGTTTGAGAATTTAAATAATAGAGATGGATTATTTTGCTTCTTAAAATAATGAAATATTAAAAAATCGAGGAGATTCATAAATAATTTTAAATAAAAAATTTGAAAAAAAGGGAAAAAAAAATCTTACACATTAACGACGGATTTTACCTCGGGTACGAATTGCTTTATAGCACGTTCTATCCCGAATTTAAGGGTTTGCTGAGCATGCATACAACCCGCACAATGTCCTTGGAGCTGTACTTTTACAATACCATCATCCGTTATCTCAATAAGTTTAACATCCCCCCCGTCCATCTGTAATTGGGGACGTATCTTATCGATTACTTCCTTTACTTTCTCTTTATCAACCATTTTCAGTCAACTTTTCAAGTTTATTATTTTAATATAGCAATTCTTTTCTTTAATTTGTTTGTTTTATAAGATATGGAATTATCATTCAAAATCTAATTATTTTTAGGAAATCTGATGAATTAATTAATAAAAAATAAATTCAACAAAAAATAAATTATAAGTATTATTGAATGGTTTCTGAATGCTTGTATCAATTTTTTTGGAGTATATGGACCGATATTAATATGAGAAATCATCTAAGTCTTTTGTAAATATTATACATTTTTATATACCTTTTTTTCTCCAAAATATCTAATATCTTAGCTCTATTTTTTGGGGTATCAACGACAAAAAATCACTAGTAAACAAAAACAAAAAAATCTTTTGCTTCGCCTCCAGTTATGAATCGCC
>SHMU01000005.1 GCA_008080765.1 Promethearchaeota archaeon
CAGTTCCGCTGCGGTTCCAATCGAGTACATGTAAAGTAAAAGGAGGTCTTTTTATTAAAAGAACAATAGTATTCAAGGAAGATATTGATTAATATAGTGTCTACGTTTAAGGATATTTTATTCTACTATGAATTACACACTAATCCTCAGATGCAAATATCGTGATCTAAATTCTGATAAAACCAGAATAGAGTTTGAATCTTGATCAATAAAATTATAATTAATACTTTTAAATTTAGCAGATTCTTTTAATGATTATAATAATATAAGATACTTTGATGATGATGTTTCAATGAGTTTCAGATTTCTCAGACCAAATGCTCAGTCAGTGTGGGAAAACAAAGAAATATTAAGTAGATTTTCACGCTATAAGGCAATACTAGATCAAAAAAAGTTAGCTCGGTATTTGATTTCGAAAACAATAAAGTGCGGATTTACTCCCGAAGATTCAATAGAAACCTTAGAAAATTTAGTACACGCAAAGTCCCAGCATTTAAATCAATTATTGGAGGAAAGAATAGAAGTTCTTCAGCAAAGAAAGAATCAAGAAGAAAATTTCATTACTTTGGTAAGCAAAATTGCGATGAAATATTTAGAATCGTGTATTTTCTGTGAGCGTAGATGTGGGGCAAATAGAGCAGAAGGGGAAAAGGGACTTTGTTTAGTACCTTCCGGTTCGTATGTAAGTTCTGCATTCCTCCATTACGGAGAGGAGAGCGTTTTAGTTCCATCGGGCACAATATTTTTTCAAGGATGTAATTTTACGTGCATATTCTGTCAAAATTACGATATATCACAGGAATGGAAAGGAAGAAGGGATATTTCGGATGTTTCCCAATATGTTAGTGCTAATCAGCTCGCAGAACTTGCGGACACTCTTTCCAAGAAAGGAGCACTCAATATTAATTATGTTGGAGGAGATCCCATCCCCAATATTCACACAATTATCGCTAATCTTGAGTTTCAAACGGCTAACATCACCCAATTATGGAATTCTAATTTTTATTTAACGGATGAAGCACTTTCCTTAATTATTGATTTAATAGATTTCTGGTTGCCCGATTTTAAGTATGGAAATAATGATTGTGCAAAAAAATACTCCGGTATAGAGAATTACTATGAAGTGTTGACCAGAAATTTAAAACGTATTCATGATGAGGGCAGTGGAGAGATAATTATTCGCCACTTGGTAATGCCCAATCACGTCGAATGTTGTTCTAAACCAATATTGGATTTTGTTGCAAAAGAGATTCCCAAAAGTGTGGTCAATATAATGGGGCAATATCGTCCGGTTTATCACGCATGTAATTATGAAGAAATAAATCGACGCCCCAGTTCTGAAGAAATGCAACAAGTGCAAAATTATGCCGATAAATTGGGAATTTTGTGGAGACCTGTTTCTTAATTTCTAAATCTTAAGAAAGACCAAAGCTGCAAAAGAGGTTCGAGAACAACCGGTATATAAAACCTCAATCTTAACTAAAATCTAAACTTAAAAGGAAGATATAGACGAATATTGATAAAGCATATTGCAAAGAATATCTCTTCATAGAAAACGCTATTAGAAAAACCTATAAACTATAATAAATTTAAATACTCAATTGAATATTAACCTTAGAGAATAGAAAAGGAAATTATGTCTGACAAAGAAGAGAAGGAAGCCGAGTCCTCTGAGGACGAGAAGAAAGAAATCGAAGGGCAGCTAAAAGCAGAAAAAGAAAAAGGAGAAAAATTAGAAGGAGAACCCATAGAAAAAGGAGAATCCATTCTTGTCAAAATCACGGGAAAAACACAAAAAGGAGAAGTATTTCACGTTTCATCCGAAGAAGATGCTAAAAAAGCGGGAATTTATGACGAACAAAAAGCTAAGCAAGGACATTATATGCCAGAATTTATAATTGTCGGAGAAAAAGGATTTTTAATCGATGGCTTAATGGAAACTATCGAACAGATGAAGTATTTTGAAAAAAAATCAGTACGTATTCCACCTGAAAAAGCATTTGGGAAAAGAATCCCGGATAATATTGACAGAATTGGATTGGCGCGCTTCCGCAAAATGAATAACGGAAAGCCTCCCGAAATTGGGCAAGAATTTACCAAAAGAACCAAACAAGGACCAAAATCAGGAAAAGTCACTAATGTAGTACAAGGAAGAGTAATTGTAGATTACAATCACCCGTTGGCGGGTCAATCACTTGATTATAATATCGAAATTTTAGATAAAATTGAAGATTTCAAGGAAAAAATCAAATATTTCATGATTAATAAAGGTATCCCCCCCGATAGCGTTGGAGAGTTTAAAATCATCTACAATGAAAACGATAAATCCCTCAATATAACGATTCCCAAGATGTTCTTATTTCAAAACTTAACTTATTTGAAATTTGGGCTTGCAATGGATTTACAGAAGCATCTTTCCGATAAAATTGATGATGTGCGTTTTATCGAGGTTTATGAAAAGAGTCCCATTTCTGACTCCCAAAAAGCCACCGAAGAATCTGTAATGAAGAAAGTAAAAGAATACAACGAAAAGCAGAAAGAAGAGTCAGAAGAAGAACCTGCAGAAGAGACAGAAAGTGAAGCTAACGAAGAAAGCAACAAAGAGGAATAAATATTTATACATAGCTTACATGTGTATAATGTCTATTTAAGGTCATTATTAATATTTAGATGGCATTAGAATATTTTTCTTGGAACACTTCTACAAAAAGGCATATGTAAGGTCAAAGATTGTTATGTATCTTTGGGATTTACTAATTAATTACTCTTTAATTATTAATCTTTAGTTCTTAGTTCTTAATCTTTATAATAGAGTTTTCCAAAGAATCTTTTTTTCAAACATTTTAGAGAGACATCTTAGTATGTTTTAAATAGTTATGATGTTTATATCCTTTTAAAGAGTTTAGTGAGAAAAGATATGAAAAATCTAAAAAACAAAACTTGTTTTATCACGGGTGCTGCCAGTGGAATTGGCAAGGCATTTAGCTTAGCGTTAGCGGAAGAGGGGATGAATCTATATATTACTGATATTGATATACAGAATTTAAAGCTGACTAAAAAGGAAGCGGAAAAATTTGGTACCAATATCTATGAGGCAAAATGTGATGTCGCAGATATTAATGATTGGGAGCGGTCTGCATCAGATTTTTATTCAAAATTCAATACATTGGACTTATTAATAAATAATGCAGGAATTGCAATAGGGGGAGATCTTTTAGCATTAACATTACAAGAATGGCAAAAAGTGATGAATGTTAATCTATGGAGCGTTATTTATTCTTTAAAGACTTTTCTTCCTAAGTTGATTGAGAGGCGTAGTGGACATATTGTAAATGTAGCCTCAGGCGCAGGAATAGTACCTTCGGCTGGCCCTCTTCCTTATATCACTTCAAAGTTTGCAGTAATTGGTCTTTCAGAAGCACTATTTGGACAACTTAATTCTTATGGTATTAATGTGTCGGTAATCACACCTTCTTATATTAAAACAAATATTTACCAAAAAGCCAAAATTAAATACCCTCAAAAACTGATTAATGAAATAGGAATGGAACGTTTAGATGAAATTTCGGCATCTTTGCTAAAAAAAATGGGGCAAAATGCTGTATCTCCTGAACGAGCTGTTAAAAAATACATCAAGGGGATTAAAAATGATCAACTGTATATATATGATTCTAAAGCCATTTTAAGAGTTTTAAGCTTGAAAGGGAACAATCCACAGCAATATGAAACTTTTTTACAAAACTCTTTTAAGCAAAATGAAGACATGATAAAGAACCATTTCTTGGAATTTGGAATTGATATTGATACGTACTATTATTAGGAGACACATTAAATGAATGATAGCAATAATTAAACATAAAAGCTTATACTATTTAAGGAAATTATGCCTATTGATAAAAAGTATTATGTTGCGTGCAATATTGGTTTTTCCTCTAAATGGTTAGCTTGCAATGTGAATTGGGATTATCAACAAGAAACGATTAACGATCCAATGAAACGTATAGAGATGGTAAAATCCTTTTACGAATATTTTAATGCGAATTTTTCTGAGATCTATCCAGAAATTCCCCGAAAATTAACTATTAATATTGGAGAAATAGGGGTCCATACGATGCCAAAATTATTTGGGTGTAAAATAAAGTATTCCAAAGAGGTTGAACCTTGGGCATTACCGATAATCCCCAATAAAATCAATCCGATGAAATTGAGAATACCTAATATAGAAGAGGGATTGAGGTATTTAACAATAGAATATGAAAAAATAAGAGAACAATATGGCCGTAAAATTAAAGTAATCGCTCCAGATCTGCAAGGACCGTTAAACATCGCATATCGACTCTGTGGAAAGAGCATTTTTTATTACATTAGAATACCTTCAAAAAAGGAGATAGGACATCACATCATGAAGGTTATTACTGATACTTACATTGAAGTTCATAAGTGGATACGAAAGCTTCTAGGGGAAAGAATACGTAAAGCATTTGTGATTTCAGAATGTACTTCTTTATACGTCAGTCCTCACACTTTCAAGGAATTTAATTTGAAATATGATACAATGGCGGCAGAAGAGTTGGGTCCCATTCTCGTACATTCTTGTGGAGAAACTACTAATGAGAAATTAGAATTATTCACCCAAATACCTAACTTTATTGGAGCAGAACTTGGCTTTGGAACTGATTTAAAACATGCAAGAAAATTATTTATTGGAGATCATTCGAACCCCTTATTGATAATCGCCCGTATAGATCCTTTAGATATGTTAAAAAATAATCCAAATGAGATTGAAAGGAAAGTGAAAGATATATTAAGCCGTGCGCAAGGAGGTCCTCTTATGCTTTCAGTATTAGAAGTACCCTATGGAACACCTAAAGAAAATA
The DNA here is from genome assembly GCA_008080765.1 of Promethearchaeota archaeon. Lineage (GTDB taxonomy): Archaea > Asgardarchaeota > Lokiarchaeia > Sigyniarchaeales > SOKP01 > TEKIR-8. The sequence continues at coordinate 4,878 of SHMU01000005.1, forward strand.
TAATTGCGTATTATACCTCTTGCTCAGAGTTGAATGAAACTCCAACCATTTTAAATATTGGATTAGATATATAAAAAAAATTCATGAATATTTTTTAGTGACGCATATTTTATTGTATCAGGAAACAACCAAAGAAGAGTGTATAAGTATTGAACTTACAAGATAAAAAAATATATTTTATTCCCTCACCACATATCAACTATTACCATTCCTATCGAGGGGATTCGAGAGGTGCTGATGGATTTGGAAAAGATCTAAAGCTAATGAGGGGCATTTTGGACTATATAGATGAAATCGAAGAGATGGGACTTTGCGGAGGAAAAATAAAAATTACTTGGGATTATGCCGATACTTATTGGTCAATTCAATTGCAAAAAGAATATCAGTCCGATGTATTAGATAGAGTAATTGAACGTTGTAAGAAGGGGAAAGATGAAGTCCTTATTGGCTCATGGGGAAATGTCGGGCAACCTTTTCTTGATGCCGAGGAATTTATTGCCAATTATGAGTGGTTATTAGAGAATTCCATGGGGATCGGCTTAAAACAGTTATTTCCAGGAAGAGTCGCTCCATATATTAGAGCGCAAGAGACCATGTTTACACAGGGAATGATTGAATTATTTAATAAATGCGGAATAAAAGGAGTATGCAATTATTATTCCGTCTATGAATTTGATGTGGCACGCCCCTTTTTATGTCCACGGTTAGATGCAAATCAAAGATATGGTCTTGTGAAATTTAATTCTACCATTTCAAATGCATCTTGCTTAATGATTCCAATGTACGCTTTCGGAGATATCTTGGATTATTGTTCCATTAAACGCTGGTTTAAATTGATTCGAACCATGCAAGAAAGCGATGAAATCGAAGGGCATGCGTTATTCTTTTTTAATTTTGATATGGATTACGAAAATTGGCTGGGAGTAGATTTGCCAAAATTTCTAAGCTGGATGCCCAATACTCGGGGATTATTAGAATTTGCGGAAGCTGTCGACGAGTTTGAGTATGTTGAGTTTGCGAACTTACTTAATACTATCCCCAAGTTAAAGATTCATGGAGAGACGTATCTTCGTCAAGACATTGCAGATGGATATTGGAATGGTTATTATAATTGGGCGCAAAAATATAATAATACAAAATTTTGGACAATAGGACAAAGAGCTCGATGGCTAAAATGTACATGTGATACATTCACTTCCAAAAACATAATAAACATGAATAAGGAGATCATTAATGAGGAGCTGAGGGGTCAGGATGATCTTTCCAATTCATATTTAAAAAATAAAATACTTTTCGCATCTACCACCAATTTCGGCTTAGCACTACCCTTTCAACATCCACAACGAAGAAAAACAGCTATGAAATATGGGGTGAATGCATATAATTCATCAAAAAATGCTTTAGAATATCTCATTAATGAATTTAAGAATGAAGTTAAAAAAAAAGGATTGGAGGGTAAAAATATTCTTTTTATTCAACCCATCACTACTAGAGGCATTTCCGAAAGAGAAAGCACTCCTGTAAACGCTCCGCTATTGATACAATATAATATAAATAAGCATCTATTTGATATTCTCCGAGAAAATAATACTACAATTAAAATAATAAATCCTTACTCCGAAACTAAACCGATCAAATATAATATTTCTTATAACCAATCCCGAGACAGCTACTTGATGGAAGCAATTATTGAAACCTCCTTCTTCAAGAATTCTACTCAATTCCCGGCTTATCTAGTTATCGAAGGAACAAATGAAAAAGCTTTCAATAACATTTCTCAAAAAAGACTAAAAGCAAACACAACATTATTGGAAAATGGCTCAATATCGGTAAGTATTAATGAAAAGGGAATTGTTGAGAAAGTTATTTATAAAGGAGAAAATTATGCTTGTCCCAAATTTCTAGAGTCCGCAATCAGTTATGGTCCAATGGGAAAAGAAAAGCGCTATAATGCTGACAGTCAAGAAGTAACTGTTTTAAAAGATGGTGCAGATGGGTTCTCTGCATCTCTCAAGTTGAAGTGTGAATTTGAAATCATTCCCGGAAAAAAGATCCTTTCTGAAAAAATATTAACTCTATATGATCAATTACCTTCTCTATTTGTCGAAGTAGAAATGAAAGTTCCAGAAATTAAAGGAGAAGCCACCAGCGAAGACGGCGTAGAATTCGTTAAAGAACCGTTTAACGAGAATTGGAAAGAAATTATCCCCGCTGAAATAAAACCAAATCTATTTAGCAATTCTGAAAACAAATATCTTCGAATTTGGAAGAGAAATTTTTTAGGGGTGGTAGATTATTTCGATCTCAATATGAAAGTAGTAGATGAACTTAATGCGAATATCGATTGCTTAGTTTCAAATATCACAGACGGCTGGATGGCAGTTTCAGATCAAGAAAAAGGTCTGATGGTGGGCTTCAACTCGCTATATGCGGCAAATTTTGCCTTTTCACCCCTCAAAATACGAGATAAAGGTTTTAAGGATTGCGGAAAAAATCAGCAACAAATTCGCATGAATCCATTTGGAACATACTTCGGAAAATCCCTTCATTATTGGACGTGCGGGAGCAGTCATGCTCAAACATTATTGCCTAAAATGATGCGACAAAAGAAATCTACTGCAGCAACCTTTAGCGGAAAGAAATTATCATTTCACTTAGTAATATCGCCCTATATCGGAGATAAACCTCCCTTAGAAAAAGAATCTTTCTTGGATCATTTTTCATTACCCCCTTTCTTAATAATCTCACTGAAAAACGGAGATCTAAAACATAATGCCTCAAAATATCACGTAATAACGAACGAATTAATTGATGAATTTGATATTAAGGATATTTTAGACATTTCATATCTGGGATGGGTAAAAATGATCAATAAGGATTATGATCCGTCTCAAGAACTTGAATTACCGAAGCAAAAAATGAGATTGGGGCTAAGATGCATGTTGACACTATTAATTGACGGTCTTAAGGGATGATAGAACTTATTGCTCTCTACGTTTTATTTAAGCATTTAATTTTTTCTTATTACATTTGTTCTTTTAAAAGATAATAATATCTTAAATAACTTAAAACATAAAAGAGGTATAATAAATGGAAGGTAAAATGAAGGCACTAGTTTTTCCAGAGCCGTGGAAAGTAGAATTAATTGAAGTTCCTATTCCAAAATGCGGTCCCAATGACGTCTTAGCTAAGATGGTCTCGGTGGGAATTTGCGGAAGCGATGTAGGAATTTTTGAAGGAGACCATTGGATTGTGGCTCATGAACCCGGAGGTCATGGACACGAAACGGGAGCAATTGCAGTGGAAGTGGGTAGAAATGTAGAAGGTATCGAGGAAGGTGATCATTTAGCGCGCATGGGGCAAGGATATGCGGAATATTCATCCTCTGTTAATGTAATAGGGCATGGAAAGGATGAGAAATCGGGAGCACTGCCTATTGTAAGAAATGATATGTCAATGGATGAAATCTCATTTGCGGATGCCGTCGGATGTGCCATCAACTGCTTTGAGCGAGCAGAATTGGACAGAATTGAAGGAAAGGCGAAAGCGGTAGTGTTTGGGCTTGGTCCTATTGGATTAATTCTTACACAAATCCTCCTTAACAACGGCATTGAAGTAGCAGCCTCAGAGCCATTTCATCATAAACGGTCCATCGCAAAGAAATGGGGAGCGGAAGTATTTGATCCAAATGCATTTACTCGGGCAACACACGGCAATTATTCTGTGGTAAATGAAATAAAGAAAGAGTTTGGAGAAGCAGATGCTGTATTTGAGATGGTTGGACTCAATGAAACGTTATTGGATGCGATCGAGATTGTACAATCGGGATTTCGTGTAGTAGTATTTGGAGCGCAAAAAATACAATATATCCCCTATGTGAATTGTCGAAAAAAGGGAGTGGAATTAGTATATCCAGAGGCGATGGTAAATTCAAAGCTGGATAAAGACTATTGGGATGAGGCGCTTGATATGATTGCTTCGGGAAAATTGGATCTTGAAAGTTTGATTACCAAACGAATAACACTTGAAGAAGCTGTTGATGCATTTAAATACTATAATCGAGAGGAATGGATTAAAATTATAGTGGAGCCTCAAAACTAGGATAGAACGTGGTTTTTGGTAATAGGGGAAAAATAAAATCGGCATGATTAGACAGGAATAGATAAGAATAGGCAAGATGGCAAAGAGAATATAAAAAAAGCAAAGAAAAGAAAAAAGAAAAAGATCTAAATAAAAAGAAAAGAGGTAATTCTCTATTTTTTAATTTTTGAGATTCTATTTTTCTATTTTTAATGTTTCTTTTACAATCAGAAAGAAGGGTATCGAAGCTAAAAAGAAGATTGCGCCCGCGACAAATATGAAGGGTCTTCCAAATAAAACAGAAAAGAACCCTCCAACATAAGAACCTACGAATTGTGAGACGGTGAAAACGATATTGAAGACGCCATAGAATTGTCCTCTTTTTCCGAGAGGTAATTCATCTTGAGCCCATGTATTAATAATTGTTTGGACACCCAATAATCCAATCAATATAAAGGGGATGAGTACTACGAAGAGTAAAAAATTAACGGGATTGGTACTCACAAATGGCACGAGAATAAAAGCAATAGCTATAATAATGAAGATCAAAGGAAGGAATTTCTTTCTTCCGAATTTATCCGCTAATTTTCCGATTACAATAACCATTGGAAAAAGTACCCCGAACCCAATTGCAATAGCGATTAATAGTTGTATGGTAGAAAGGCCCAGATCAAAAATAAAGAGAAACAGAAGTGGCATCACCGCACCTATACCCGTTTGAAAAATAGCTGCCGCAACAAGAACCTTGAAAAATTCTTTCTGCTTCTTCAATTCTTCGGGATTAATAAGTTCCTTTAACTCTTCAGAAAACTTTTTCTTTGGAGGAAGTTCGGAAGGATCTGGTTCTTTAAGAAAAATAAAGCCGGTAATACCGCATATCGCATAGAAAATTCCTCCAAAGGTTAAAAGTATTATATGTCCCTCTTTAGAAATTACAGTTTTCGTATCAAACAAATCACTTATACCAAATATATCAGTAATTTGGAAAATTCCACTTGCAGGAACGTCTATATTAAGCAATTCGATAGTGGGAATGCCAAAGAGTTCATTTCCGAGTAAAAAGAATGCCAACGCAATAATAAGGCCCGCATAGGAGACTGCTTGTATGATTCCGTTCGCCCTTCCACGCCGCTCTAAATCGACTTTATCGGGAATAATAGCTCTCTGTGAAACCGAAACGGCGTTAGAGGTAATACCAATGAACACCACATCAATTATAACACAGAGTAGATAATTTCCAGCAATAGCAAACAGAAACATACTCACTCCCGCAATTAGGGCAAAAAGCATGAAAGGCCTTCGCCTGCCATACTTGGAGCGTGTATTATCAGAAATGATTCCCCATACAAAATTCATCACCAATCCCATCACCGCCGAAAGAGAAACCATTAGAGATATATATAAATCTCCTAAGTTTAATACATGGTCTATATAGGTATTAAAGAAATTCTGCTCAAAAAAGAAAAAGGTCGTATCTGCAGCCCAGAGTACACCAATAATCATTACTTGTATCTTTAATGCTCGACCGAATGGTTTTAATTCCTCTTTACCTTCTAACTTTATCAATTCATCTTTATCGTTATTTTGACCCATAGTTCAATCCAAATTTAATTTTATGTTAAAGAATTATTTAATTTAATTTCTATTTTATAACTTAAAAGAATATCTATTCCTTAAATTAGTATCGTAGATTGAGAAATTATAATGATGAAAAATGAATAATGCTCAGAAACGGAAAATTTTAATTTCAGCAAGAAAGAAGGATTTTCTAATAAAAAAAATGATTGAAAGACTAGGGTCCCTACCAAATCTTGAAATCAGTATTCATGATCCTACCTCTGATTTTTTAAATCTCACCCAATTATCGAAAGTGTTAGGAGATGTGGATTTATTGGTAGTAAAAGCAGCAGGAGAGTCTTCGACTGATATACTTCATGCTGCGAGTTTAAATAGTCTCCCTACTTTAAATAATTCTGAAGCAGTATCAATATGTAGAAATAAAATTGCCCTTGATATAAAATTAAGAAATGTATTTTCTCTCTATAACAAAGAACTTACTCTATTTCATTTGCCGCGTGCTTGGCTTCATCCCTCACCGTTAAGAGGATTACGAGAATTTAAACAATGGGCTACTCAAAAGCTTCCCTTGGTATTCAAATCTCATGACCAGCATAATGAATTTTTTCGATTTAATTTTTTAGCATTAACATCTCAAGAGATCGACGATTTTATCGTAAATTATAAGGATTTTCTCTATTTTGACCTTTATATTCAAGAATTTATTGAATGCGATGGATTTGACCGAAAAATATATGTTTGTGGCGAGGAAGTATTTGGAATTATGAGAGAAAATCCGATTTATATTTATCTTCGTGAGAAACCGGACGATATTGATGTCAAATCAATTAAACGTACAAAGTTTCAATTAACTCCTGAGATCAAGAAATTGGCACTTATTCTTGCAGAAGAGTTACATTTAGATATTTTTGGTTTTGATTTAATAAAAACTCACAGTGAAAAAGAAGAATCCTATTTTCTAATTGATCTCAATGATTTTCCAGGATTTCAAGGGGTTAAGAATGCGGATAAAATCATAACGGAGTATATCATAGAATATATGGATTTTCTCCGGTTGTAAGAGATATAGGAAATTAATAGTTGGAATTGGAGCGTATCATCCGATAAGCAGAAAAGGAATAATGATTATGTAGCTAATTATTCCATATATAATACAAAAATAGCCAAAATTTACTTTACTCGCAATTTTGATAAGAAATTCCATAGAGAGATAACCTACTCCAAAGCTGATTAAAGTTATGATTAGAATGATAAGAATGTTTAATGAACCAAATATTGAACCTTGTCCAAAAATAATATCTACCCCAATAGATCCAAAAACAGCAGGCACAGAAATTAAAAAACTTAATTTTAAAGCATCTTCTTGATTATAATTTTCAAACAATATGGTCGAAAGTGTAATTCCGGAACGTGAAATTCCGGGAAGTACCGAGAATCCTTGCGCAAGTCCTGCTAAGAAACTATCTTTTTCAAACAAGGTAGGGGGCATCTCTTTCACATTTTTAATGCCAAATTTATTCTTTTTTAGTAATAAAATTATACCTGTAATGATTAACAGTCCACAGATTATTAAGGTTATAATATCCCCTTGAGCAGCACTGTAATAATTTTTCAGTATCACTTTAAAGATTAAATAGAGGGGAATTCCCGAGATTGCGGTTCCGAGAGTTCCAATGATTAACCAATTTCTTTTTACCGTATATGAATCCTCAATATCATCATATTTTTTTGGAAATAATGATTTTACAATTGAGACATAATCCCGTCTAAATTTCAATAAAACCGCCAGACTAGTACCTAAATGTAACCATATTGCAAGGCTATACGCTTCACTAGGAGTAATACCCAAGAAATTAATAGAAATTATAAGGACTTGTCCCGAACTTGAGATAGGAAGCCACTCGAAAAGTCCTTGGACAATCGCGATAATGATGTATTCTATCATTTATTATAAGTTTTACTTTGAATAATTACGATTATTATGATAAAAAAGGTGGTAAGTTATTTATAATTGATTTATTATAAGGGCATTTTATAATCATTGAAGATCCGGAAACCATCTTTTCAATCCCATAATAATGCATGTTTTGATTTCATTTCTTGCTTTTCTGAAACCTTTGAGCCCTTTCATAGAAGGGTCTTTAATATCTCCCTTTTTTCCAGCAAATTCTTTGAGGGTAAGAATTTCACAGTCCAATGTTCCATCTAATAGTACTATTTGCTTCTTATGCTTCTCGGTGAGGGTAAGAATTAATTCAAAATGTTGCAACATTTCTTTATGCTTCTTTAAATCAATTGATTTTGCCTCCTCGGATAAGATTATACCCTCCTCTTTCATTGCTAACTTAGCATCTAAAGAGATTAACATATTATCTCTAGCATTTGAAGCAACCCCACATGATCTCACATGAACCTTTATACCAAGATTTTTAAAAAATTCTTTAAAATAAGCTTCTGCCATAGGGCTTCTGGCAGTATTTACGCTGCACACAATTAAAACAGATTGGTAAGGAAATATTTTTTTATCCATAAATTAATGTATCTAATGTAATGATCTTTTAAAAGCTTCATATAAACTAAGCGAGTTTTTATAACCACAAAAATTTTTAAAAAAATAAATCCATTAAATCATAGAGTTCAATAAGCTTTTCTATGGTGAGATTGGTGAATGCCCGTATTTCTTCCCATGAGTTCCTTTTTAACATTGTTTGATCGTTCCAATACAGAGTATAAATCATCCCAAAATATTTTCCATAAACTAAGGCACCATCGAGATCAAAATCAGAAGCAGAATTCAACGATATCATACCAAATGTATTGTCTTCTCGATATACTTTTAAAAAGTTGAGCAAATCTTTATATACTTCAGAGCTCATAAAGGGTCTATCTTGGACCGTAGCAACCATATGCTCAAAACCTTGTTTATGACGTTTTTTAGGAATTTTAATATGATAAAATCGCATTTTTTCGTTTAATTCGTTAATAGTCTTAAGTGCTCCACTAATAAATCTTTCATTCTTAGCCGAGTCGTCAATATGGTCTATTTTTTGAGACCCACGATGCATTCCATTTTCATCAATGAAGGCAATGAAAGGTCCGCAATCTTCGTGATCCTTAATCAAGATAGAAAAAAGGCTACCATGCTCTTTTTTGTTACTGAGCTCTTTATAATAAGAATTTTTGCAATATGGGCACAATATTAAAACTTTCATGATCAAACGGCTTTTTTTCTATAGGTTAATAATTTTATAATTGAAACAACTAACTATATAATTTAGAGAGCCTTTTTAAAGATCGTGAAAGAAAAAGGTTTATAAAGATGTATTTCTAATGTATTAGAAAAAACCAATTTTTCAATGAGGATTAATTTTCAAATATTTTTTCGATATCCTTTTGAAAAGTAGTCAAGTTACTTTTCATTAAGTCAATTTCCTCATCATTTAGAGGAGGTGTATTAACTTTAAGAAAGAGAACTTTCGACCCAATTTCATATTTTTTTAGAAATTCCGTCTCATCCTCATTATAATCAACTCGATCAGTAAAATTCACATTACTATCTTGAAGTTTTTGAATTAATACCAAATCTTTATTAATATTTTGCCTTACTTTTTCATTATACTGTATGGAATCGAGCACTTCTTTATAGAGATCGATTAGAATAATCCCCGCATTAGTATATAAAATAATGTAATTTCCATTAAACTTTCGAATTAATCCCTCCATGGTTAGCCGCAGCATGCTTAGGTCAATAAGGGTGTTTAATGAATAAGAAATCGCTTTTGATAATGATGAAATGTCAAAAATGGAGGTTCTATAGAATTTAAATTTAAAATAATTATTTTCTTGTATCTGTTTCTTCAAATTTCTCACACGATCCAGGACCTCTTTATTTTTCCGTACTTTTGGATCATATTTATGGAAACAGATAATAACCTCATTGGAATATTTAATATTTTTAAGGATTTCTAATAGTTGATTTAAATAAGTTAATGAATCTTGAGTTCTCTGACCATCTTGTATATCAATATAATAATAGAAATAATTTGTATCAGTAAAATATTCGGGTTTATCTATATAGATATTTCTATATTTTTCTTGTCCACCCATATCCCACAAGTTGATTTCATATTCATTAAGAAAATTAAAGCTATTGTATTCTATTTTAATTGTGGGTTTAATGTTTTTAACTTTCTCCTCAAAATTATATTTTTCTCTTAATGCAATTAAAGAAGAAGTCTTTCCAGCGTAATCCAAACCGCTTATAATAATTTTAATATCCTTTTGCATTTAAACCAACACATTTTTACATTAAAAAATATAATTATATCTCAAATTTATCTTTTAAGATTTTTTCTACATCTTCAAAATAATGATTAAACATGATATCTTTGGTTTTTTTAACCGATTTAGACATTTTTTCGAAGACTCTTTTTAATTGTAAAGAATCAAAATAACTTATATCAGGAGCAATTACTGCTAACATATATTCTGTTTGTTTAGAACGCTTCGATCTATCGGGAAATGCATCAAAATAGACATAAGCATGTCTTTCAATATTGCCTAACTTAAAAAGTAAGTCTTCTGCGTTGCCTATTTTTTGTTCTTGTCCATAAATAGGTACCACTCCCTGAAAGATTTGTGTTCCGAGTTTTTGAGCGGAACTTAAACTTATAGCTCTTTCAGGAAAGCATTTAATCAACTTAGGACCTGTTTTATCATCCCAAAATACCAAAAAAAGAACGATGTCAAGCTTTTGGTTTTTATCATCGCTGTTTTGCCTTATTAGATCTTCTGACTCTAAAGAAGCTTCGTTTGCCCTATTGTTTTGCTTTTCTTTTGCTGATATTTGGGTAAGTGGAAGATTTTTAGGTAATGATTCATCGATCTCTGTCATAAATCGAAGCTCCCTCTTTCTCTTTCTCAGCTTTCCTTTAATTGTCGCCAGAATGTCCTTCTGGTCTACTGGCTTTGTAATATAATCATCAGCACCTAAAATCTTACCCAAACGAATATCTTTCTCCGATGATAAGCCCGAAAGAAAAATAAACGGTATTCGATTTAAATTTTGGTTCAGAGAAATGGCTTTAAAAAACTCATATCCGCTCATCTCAGGCATTCTAATATCGGAAATAATAAGATCTGGGATCCTCTCAAGATTTTGATTATTTAGATAATCCAATGCTTTGAGCGCATCTGAAGCAGTTTTTACCATGAAATTGTTATTTTCTAAGAGAATCTTAATATATTTTAAAAATGATTGATTATCATCTACAACTAAAATTAAACATTTATTTTCATCCAAATCATCTTTTACAATTTTTAACCTAATATTAAAGCGAGCGCCACCCAATTTAGAATCTGTAACTTCGACATTTCCTTTATAATTTTCTGCAATACTTTTTACTAAGAACAACCCTAATCCGGCTCCCGCATTTTGTCCTTTCTTAAATCCTTTATCAAAAATCTTTTTTTTATCACTGTCTTTAATTCCAATTCCATCATCTTCTATTGAGATAATAATTTCATGATTTGACTCTTTGCCTGTGATTTTAATAAGAGTCCCATTAGAATGTTGAATTGAGTTCTGAACAAGATTGACGAAGAGCTCCTCTAACAAATTACCTCCCTTTACTATATATTTAATCTCGGGAAGAGATACTTGAATTTCTATTCCCTTCTTTTTTGCTTGAGTTTTGTATATTTTTACTACCTCTGAAATGAGATCATCGAGAGCTAATTCTTTTACTCGTTCTTTCTGTATTCGATTTAGCGTATCGGCTTTTTGTATGATACTAACTACTCCTTGAGCCGCCTTAAGAGCTTCATTTACGAAAGTTAATTGTTTTTTGGAAAGAGGTGTTTCTAATAGTAAATTGAGGTATCCTTGGCATACATTAATCATATTCCCAGCGTCGTGTCGATATAAAGAATTTAGAAAATTATTCCTTTCTTGTAATCTCTCACGTTCAGTAATATTTTCAATAGTTTCAACTGCATGTGTAATTTTGCCATTTGAATCCTCTATTAGAATTGCAGAAAAAAGAATATATTTTTTTTCAGACGCTATATGTACCCAACTCTCCGCTCTATAAGCCCCATTGTTATATTCTGCTTTTGAGAAAGTTGTATAATACTGGTCTAGCTGATCCACTCTCCCATCTAAAAGGAGGTCTGCGAGAGTTGGTCGTTTTTGAGTGTAGAATGCCTTCCAATGAGTATCTGTACCAAGTATAACTTCTCGCTTAATTTTGGTAAATCCTTCTAAAGCTTTGTTCCATTCAATAACGTTATGATTAATATCGAGAATAAATGTAGGAATAGTGAATTCTCGGACAATATTAGCCAAAAGCTCCCTATCCTCGTTTATTTCTTTACTAATCATAATTATTGTTCTTGATTCTTATTTTGATTTTTTTAAATTTCATTTAAAGGCAATATTCATGAATAATTCATCAATACCTTGACCCGTAAGAGTAGAGGTCTCAAAAAGGGTACAATGCTTTTGTTCTGCAATTATTTTTGCTTTTTCATTCATTTCTGTCCTATTTGAATTTAAATCAATTTTATTACCCACTAGTATAATATCTGTCTCATCTGGGTTATTAAATTCATAAATTTCATTGATCCAATCATTAATTGTATTCAATGTGTATTCTTTAGTATAATCAAATACAATAATAACAGTTTTAGCATCAATTGTTTTATAAAAAAACCTCCTAATTTTTGCAAATGCTTTTAAACCTCCCATATCAAATAAATAGAGGGTTGATTTTATTGATTGTGAGATCTGTAAATTCTTTTTTACCAAAGAAACTCCTATAGTAGGTTTATACTCCTTGCTAAATCTTTGATTCACATATTTCTGTACTATTGACGTTTTCCCAGTTTTAGGTGGACCAATAAGTAATACATGGTTAATTAATTCCTCTTGGGACCGCGATAGAACCAATTTTATTGTTCCATTATTATGCAATAAGGGCAATTCTAAATTGATATTCTCTCTTTCTTGAAACAGAAGTGAAATTTTTTCTGCAACAAGATATGAATAGGGTATATATTTTTCGATATCAATATAAGGATTTGATACTACTACAAAAAGTGCCGGTACAGAGCTACCTAATTCCAGATAAAAAAGACGAAATTCATTGGTATCTAAGATTCCGCTTCCATAAGAGGTGTCTGCTATACGTTTAATACGGGTTATTGTTTGATCAATTATTGCCATAATTGCTCCTATGACCTCTTCATCGAAATCCTTTTGGATTTTTTTGGAGGAAATTATTAACCCTTCCATATCAATTAAAAAGGCTGCGAGTAAATTGTCCGCATTTTCTAAGAATCTTTCGAGTAATCCATCGAGTAATTGAATATTTATCATATCTGCTTGGCATATTTATTATTTTTCTAGTATCTCTTCAATTCGTTTTATTCTCTTTCCAATATGCTCCATTGAATATTGTACATGCATTTGCATCTCTTTAATCTCGGAAAGTATGGATTTAATCGCAGAAACCTTTTGAGTTGAAATTTTTTGAGTATAGAGCTGATCTGAGGGTTGATTTAAAGATATCTTTTTGCTATCTATTTTTAATGCCCTTGATTCACCGGGATAATTTAGATCCATCCGCCCTTCATTAATTTCATTGATAATAGTAATAAAGTCTTCATTTTCTCTTCCCTGCTTAATTAATTCATAGGTATAGTTATAATATTCCTTCTTGCTTTTTAGTTTCCCAGCCCAAGAAGAAGCAATATATCTATGAAACAATTTTGATTGAGAACCTGCCCAGATCCAAATTATTTGTAAATTTTTATCAATAATTAAATAAACTTGGTTAGAATCAAAAATCGTATCAGGGTTAGATTTTAATTGTTCCCCATTAATCTGATAAATATAATTAGAATATTTAGTATTGACCATAATAACTTTCTCAAATTTTTATACTTTTTCAAATTTCAACTAACTTATTAGCTTAATATTCAATTGGAAGTGCTGGATAAAAGCTTTAATTAATGTGAAGCTAAATCTCATTTATAAATATAAAAGGGTAAATAATTGGATTTTACTCATAGAATTGTTCAAGTGCACTGAGGAGTTCATGGAGTGTAGAGATCTCGGGAACGAAGATAAATGCTCCCTCGATTTTAATATCTGTTATGATAATTGCGGTGGTAATGATTAACGATGTCTTTCCTAGAAATCCAATTTGGGATTTTAAATATTGAAATAACTTTTTTGCGGTATCAATAATCATATCCGGTGGTTGGGTCATAAATTTGATGTCCAATAAATCGCCGAGCGAAGATATATAATTAGATGCTAAAATATTTCCCAATTCACTCATTGCGCTCTGATAAATATCGGGAAACTTGTCAATGTTATCGTATTTCTTTCGTAGATCTAATTGTTTTTTCTTTTTGTCATCTGTTAGGATTGATGCAATTTCTATAATATCAGATACTTCAAACATAGTTAAAACAGTCGCCCTACTCTTACCTTCAACATTGCTCCAAGTGGTAAATAGTTCGTTTTCGGTTTGTATTTTTTCAGAAAAGGAATCTAAAGTCATCATTTCCACAGAAGGAATGTTGATGGTGACTTTCTTATTGATCATTTTTGCCAAAGCGTTTGCAGCATTTCCAGAACCTATATTACCGATTTCTTGAAGGGCATCTCGCTGAGTGTCTGAAAGACGAAGTTGTTTAGGATTTGTAATCTTCGTGATACGTCTCTTGTCTTCTACAAGCGGATTATATTTGATATTAAGATTGTCAAATAAATCATATAAAGTATCTAAATCTGGAATGAACAGAAAAACTCCATTTAATTCGTAATCAACTATTTTCATAGATGTTTTAATTACCACTACAAAGGTATAGATAGTTTCCAATTCCTTACTTAAGAATTTGCCTAGATCAGACACACTACTAATAGTAAATTGAGGAACTTCGATCATCATCTTTGTTTCTGTAAGATCCGCTAAGGCAGAAGCGTAATGTCCCGCTAAAATATTGCCCATCTCTTTTATGGTTGAGATAGCATACTCATCAAGGTCCTTCTTTGAATTGACTTTTTCGGGATCTATTTTTGTGTCTTTTCCAGCAACTGAAGCTATTAAACGCATTAAGGGTTTCATTTCAAAAGCTTGAAAAATAGTTGATTGCGGTGTATCTTTTATTTGGGAAAAGATACCACAAATTTGTTGATCAGGACCGCCAAATTGAGTAGCTAAATTATCAAATGAGATAATTCCCACATTTGTCAAATCAATGTCTATTTTTTTTTTCACTAAATGGGAGAGTGCTGTTACGGCATTTCCTGATCCAATATTTCCAACCTCTTGGAGCAAATCTCTTTGTTCAGGAGTCAATTTTATTTTTTTCTTCAGTTTTGATAACTCAGCTTCAATTTCGTAGATTTCAGCATCTGAATCATCGGCCCAATATGGTCTTTCTGTTTCAATATCTATTTGTGGTGTGTGCTGATCCTCAAAAGCTTCCTCTTTTTCATTATATTTCGATTCGAAATCACGAGCACGATAATCAGTATTGATATTAAAACTTCTAATAAAATTCTTAATATCTAATAAAATATGAGTGCCCCCATTAATTACACCTATTGATTTTATAAACTCGAAATCCAAATCAGTTTCCACGATTTTGTTGCTTTTACTAAATGCAGAAAGTGGAATTTCTTGAACACCAATCACTTCATCGACCAATACAGAAAGATTCAGACCGTTCATCTCCAAGAGTAATATTCGTGATTTTTTATCCAAATCAAAAATTTGTTCTTGGGAATAGATTTTTTTCTTGAGCGACAAAATTGAATAAATTTCACCCCTTACATCGATAATACCCACAATACTATGGTCTGCTAATGGAATCGGTATGATTTTTTCTCCGGGAATATATATTTCCTTTACATGCTTGACCTCAAGGAGATATTTTTCTTCTTTTATCCGTATAATTACTACATTTAAATTTTTCTTGGTAGATTGCGTTTCTGTCATGGAATCAGCTCTTTTTTTTGTTGTTTTTTACTTTTTAATATTATTTTATTTTGTTATTCAATTTTATGTTAGATTTTATTTTTTAACATTATACCTCTCCAGACAGGTTCGATTTTTGTAGTTCCCTTATTTTTTCTGGAAAAGAATCCTGCCTGTTTATAGATGGCGACTTGGCCACCTCTAGAGTAATTATATACATAATCAAGAAGATTATCTGTGCTACTAAAATTAAAGCCCGCTATTTCTAAGTCTTTTTTCCTATTACTCAACACTATGAGAAGATCCTCCCCATTAAAATGCTTTCCGAGTTCAATCCATTCTACCCATAATTCCTTCTGACTCTCAGATAGAATACCTTGTTCGGGAACGTCTTGAGTTATAGGTATGTCGCGATATGTTTTATATGCTGCAAAAATTATTTTATCGGGAATTAAGCTGGCTTTTCGCGTAAATTCCTTAATATTTTCAAGTAAATTGGAATAATATTCTTTTTCAAGAATATAACTACAATTAATAAAAACCAACTCATCATTGTAGGTCTCAATTATGATATCAATTGGATTCTCATCCTCAGTAGTAGCTTTTATATGCAGAGAGGATATAGGAAAACTCTTTTGGTATCTTAAGAATTGAAAGAATCTCCATTTTATCGCCTTTTTATTATTCATCTCTCTACTTATAAAAGTTTTATACATCTCCTCAAGAGATTGAGCGGTTAATTGAGAAAGATCCGCGTCTTTACCATCTTCTGCAGTTAATTCAATGAAGTCTGGATGAAGTGAGGACTTTTTCTTTTTAAGTAGCTTAGTATCTTGAAAATCGTCTAAGAATATAATCAATTCATCGGAAATTGGTTTTGGAACTATTTTATCAATTAGAGTAAAAAGATTTCTTTCCGATTTATCCCATAAGTTTTCATAATATTGAAAATTCATTTTTTAATACTCCATTTATTATAATTTTATTAATTAACTTAATAGAAAAGATTCAAGCTTCTCTTGACTTAAAACCTCTCCATTTTTATTTTTTACATAATAACGTATCTCCTCTTCTTGAAAAGGTAAGATCTTTTCAATTTTAAAAGAGATAGTATCTGCATTTTCGATTTCTGAATCATGAACCTCATATGTTCTATTTGATGAAATAACTTCTATTTCTTTGGGAAGGGTATCATCTATTTTTATGTCATTAATCTCTATATTAGAACTATTATTGACGATAAGGCTTATTGCAAACTCATCAACATCTCTTCCAGGAAAGATCTCTTTAGCAATTAAAAGATTTCTCCTCTGATGGATGATCTTTAATTTTGGTAAACGCTCAAATTCCAATGATTTGGAAATATAATAAAAGTCTTCGGGACTTTTTTGTTCTTTTGGATAATAAGACTTCACTTCAATAGGGAAGGCATATTGTTTTGTATGATTCGGTTTTAATGCTTGAAAAGCATAGGAAAGTTTTAGAAATTCATCTATATTTATTAATTCTAATGGTTCAATGTTCTCTAGATTAATAAAGATCTTAATTTCATGTTCAACTGAAGGATCTTGATTTTCTGGGACAATTCTAACTTTTGAGAGGTTTTTAACATCTTTTCCCAAAGAAGTTGTTATTTTATACTGTGAATTCTCTAAAAGAGGGACAAAATCTTTAGGAATGGTTTCTTTAATAATAAGTCCTTTAGCGGGGATAGTACCGAGATTTTTAATACTTACTTCGCATTCAACCGTAGATTCCTCAAATGATTTGATTTCTGGTTGCAAGAATTTCTTCTCGATGTTCAAATCGATTATTTCAAAAATAGATTCTTCTAAGCTAAGGCTTATCGTGGTTTTTCTTTCTAATTTATGAGTAATTGAATAATCAATCTTTCTATAAAATTTTGGTTCATTTTTATCCTTAACTTCCCATTTTGCACTTTGATATTGATCTTGAGGTTGAAGGATATGTTCCTTTCCTTTGATATTTGAATTAAAAGAATGATCTAATAGCTTATTTTCTTTAGTTTGATCAAGTACTAACAATGATTTCAATTTCATAGCAATATCGCTATTATTTCTGAAAATTAAGTAACATACCCATTCATTGGGCATTTCCTCTTTCTCTTTTATTTTAATGGCATGCATGGCATGTGAATATCCTTTTAAATCTTTAAGTTCTAATCCGGAAATTAAATCATTATTGTTGATATAGGATAATTGAATATTCCCTGTTCCGATTATTTGTCTTTCTTCAGGCTTAATAGTTGTAGAAATAGTGATTTCAATATCTTTTTCAGGTTCTATAGAGTCAAAGGAAAAAATTAGGGTATTTTTTCGAATATCAACTTTGGCTGCTGCTGAAGTTTCATACTTAAAATCTTGAAATTCTTCTGAAAACTGCTTGGCAAGCTTTATATCTTCAATCATAAGATTTGAGATATTTTGTATCGTGATTGAATATTTTAGCACATTTAATTTATTATAAAGAAGATAATAATTGTCTCTTTGTTTCTGTGTAAGAATATCATCATAACCTTCCATAATTCGTTGCTCTCTTTCTTCTTTCTTTTCTTCAAGTATCGTTAATTCCTTTTTTATACGATTTTCTTTAAATTTATTAAGATCTTTTATTTCATTTTCCAATTCATCTATCTTATCTTGAATTTTATCATTAACTTCTTTTAATTGTTTTATTTGGAGATTGATTTTAGCTAATTCCCTTTCTTTTATCTTTAACTGGGATTCATAGCTATTAATATTGCCCTCGTATTTATCAATTATTTCCTCTGTTCCTTTAATTAATTCTTTTGTTTCTTGAATTTTTTTTTCTTGTTCCTCTACTTTTGTATCTTTTAAATCAGTGATTTCCTTCTCTTGATTCTCTAATTCCTTATCTCTTTCTTTTGTTAAGGATTTAATGTCTTTCCCTAATTGTTTCTGAGACTTCTTTAAGTCTTTCAGCCTATCAGAGGTATTTGATAATTTAGTTTCTGTTTTTTCTAATAGGGTTGATTTTTGTTCTATCTCCTTTTCTTGTCTTGTAATTTTCAACTGATCTTCTAATGATTTAAGATCTTTTTTAAGTTCTTTTATTCCATCTTTCAAATTAGAACCTTTTTCTTCCAATTTCTTTTCTTTTTGCGTTAATCTATCATATTCTTTTTCAGCTTGTTCTAATCTCCGCTCAGCATCTCTAATCTTTGGATTATATCTATTATTTATTTCTTTTAGGAGTTGTTCTGTTTTATCTGAAAAATCTTTTTTAATGGTAGGAAGTTCATTTTCTAATTGGGTGAGATATTGTTGGCTTTCTCTCAATAAGAGAGAGATATCTTTCTTTAAATCTTTTTGATCAAGATATCTACCAATTATATCCCGTTTATCTTGTGCCTTTTCATTATTTAATTTCTTTAATACACTCTCTAAATCATTAATATCATTTATTAATTCTTTCTCTTTTTTAGAATAATTAGATAATTTATCAGAGGAGTGATCCATGTCCTTCTTTTCTTTATCCAACTTTTCCTGTACTTTATCAATTTTGCTATCAAATTCGCTTTTTATTTGCTTTTTGGTATGCTCTTTTTTATGTTCTATTTCTTTTTCCAGTTTTTCTATTTTCCTTCTTTTTATTTGAGTACCTAAATTTTCTTTCTCAATATTAGATACTTCGATTCTTTCAAAAATTTTAATAGGATTTTTCAAGTCCTCAGAATCCTTGATTTGATACGTCAGATTTTTATTCTTTTGAGGTTCAAAATTTCCCAAGGCAATTAAATCACCTTTCTTATTAAATATTTCACTATTTCTTATATTTTCAGTCTTAGAATAGTTTAATAGAACATCCCATATACGATTTTTTTGGGAGTTGTTAATTATGCTTATTGTACCTTCTCCTTCAAATTTCTTTAAGAGTCCATTTTTTGAATACTCATAATTTAAAATTTCTTCGGCTAACACAAATACATTCGATTCTTTTTGGCTATATTCAATTGTAGACTTAACATCATCTGGTTTAAGTAGGTCTAATTCTCCCTCATATTGCACAGGAACACCTAAAAATGCGGGAGCTTTGCTTAATTTCAGTTCTTTGTTTGAAATACGTTTGAATCCCATATATTTTTAACCTCTAATGTGAATTAGTATATCTATTTTTTTTAAAATTATTTAATTACATTTACAGTTTGATTTTGAGACAATTCTTTTGATAAATTAGAAACCAAATCAATAACATCAATAATCATACAAATTGATCCATCACCTGTTATTGTGACTCCCAGAATAGAGCGGAACCTCGAGTATTTGGATTTAAAGGGTTTTATAACTACTTCCATTTGCTGCAAGATTTTATCAACCACCAGAATCACCGATTTATTCTCATCCTTTTTGCACCAAATAGCTATTTTTTTATGAGAATTGGTCTGTTCAAGATCCAACTCTGAGCTATGTTTAGAATTAGTAAATCCTAAATACTCATCCACTCGAACTAGGGGGATCAACTGAGAATCAATTCTGTAATGTTCAACTCCTTTAACATAATCTATATTTTGTCGTTTATAGAAGTATATTTGTTTTATATTCTCAATCGGAATAGCGAATAAATCCCCTCCCACTTGGAATAGTTGAGCTTTAAGAATTGCTCTTGAAAAGGGGACATCTAAAATAAATTGTGTTCCTTTATCTTTTTGAGTTATTAATTCTACAGAGCCTCCTAGCTCTTCTACCTTTTCTGATACAATAGACAAACCCATTCCTCTTCCTGAGATTTGATCGGCACCTTTCAGAGTGGAAAACCCTTTACGAAAAATCAATTCATTTAATTCTTTCTCGGAAAGTTTTTCAACCTCTTCTGGAGAATAAATCCCTATCTTAACCGCTTTTTGTCGGATCTTTTCGTAATCTAACCCTCTTCCATCATCCTCTATTTTAATATAGATAGAGCCCGCTTTTCGAAATGACTCCAAACGTAATGTACCGATAGGGTCCTTAGACATTCTTTTTCTCTCTTTTATATCTTCTATACCATGATAAATCGCATTTCTAAGAAGATGGATGATCGGACTATTCAATTCTTCTAATACTTTTCGATCAATTTCAACATCCAAGCCAGAAAGAATGAAGGTAATTTTCTTCCCTGTTTCTTCAGCTACATCTCTTACTAACCTTCTATATCTGCGAAAAGTTTTTCCAACTCTTACTAATTTCAATTTAAAAATGATTTCTTGGATTTCTAAAAACAATTTATCCATATCATCAAATAATCGCGATCCTTGCCTCCCTCTTGCCTGCGTTAATATCTGGGAAATCTGGTTTTTTAAAATAACTAATTCGCCAAAATAATCCATTAGTTTTTCAAGAGTTTCTATGTCTACCTTAACCGAAGTAATTTTACTCAAATCATCAAAATTGTCAATAATTTGAGAGGATATAGCAGATGATTGAGAAGTAGGAAAATATTTTTCTTCAAAATCTCCAAAGACTCCACTTTTTTCAAATTCTTGACTAAATTTCTTTACTCTTTCAAAAAATTCATCTACAGGAATTTTAGTCACTTTTCTTGTTTCTATTTCTAATATTTCATCAATTACATTTTCTATTTTCTGCGAAGACTCTTCGGACATGAAATATACTTCAAATGCATTATCAAGTTTTCCTTTCTCTAATAAGTTAGGACTGGGATCACTAGAACAAATTCTGCCAATATCATTAAGCGCTCGAAAAATAATAAAGAGGCGTACCTTCTTGAAAACACAAGATGCTTGTATTTCTATAGATATTTTGTAGAAATTGTATTTTCCACTCACCTTTGCTGAAGATAATTGCTCTTCTGAAATCGGTTTGAAGAAGGTTATATCGTATTCGGAAGGCGCGGAAGTTTCCAAGTTATTAGCTTTACTTCGTAGTTCGTTGTAAATTTGTATGTTTAGATCTTGATGAGTACCAGATTTCACATTATCAATAAAATTGCTCATTAAGTCATGACTTTCAAATAGAAATTCAATAAATTGCTTCTTATTTTTGCTTCGAGCTTCATAGTCTTTATTTCTATCTAATAAATTTTCTAATAAATGGAAAAATTTTGAAAAATTATCAAAACCCACCATTCCGGTCATTCCTTTTAAATTATGAAAGGAGAAATATAACCTTTCCACAGGATCATTATTTTTGAAATCTTCCTCAAGATTTAAAATACTTTCCTCTATCTCTTCTATAATATCTTCAGCTTCCTTTATAAATAACTCCATATCTTTATTTTCTTTTGATGACATAGCAGATTTTCACCTTATTGTTAATTTCCTATTCTCATTTATTGTTTTTATTTATTATTTACCAGTATTCGATCTAATACGTCTTTTACCTGGTCATTTTTAAATGGTTTCTGAATAAAATCTTTTGCTCCTTTTTTTGCCGCTTCTAAAACTAATGCTTCCTGCCCTAACGCAGAAACACATATGATAGTTGCATTATTGTCTAATTTCATCAGATCTTCAATTGTCTCAATCCCTCCTTTTATTGGCATTACCAAATCCATTGTGACTAAATCTGGTTTCAGTTGTTTATACATCTTAATGGCTTCTTCTCCGTTTTCGGCTTCTCCAACGACCTCAGTATAAGTTGTATTATTAATTATTTTTTTGAGCATATTTCTGGTAAACGCTGCATCATCAACGACAAGAATTCTTTTCTTTTCATTTTTTGACATAATTAATCAACTCTTCTTTATTTTTTATATTAGGGTTTTTATTCATTTTTTATAATTTTTGATTGCTCTTCTTCTGTCAGAATTTTAGTTAAATCAATTAAAATTCTCGGTCTATCTTTAAACTTAATAACGCCTTTTATGTATTCAGCATCAACACTTGTCTGAAAGATTGGGCGTAGATCTACAATATCCTCGACATTTATTTGAGACACATTATGAATTTTATCGGCATAAAATCCTATATTATTATTGTCGATAGTAACTATTATTATATAGTTTTTTTTCGCTCCGCCATTATTATTAAGAGCATCATTAGGACCTTTTCCAGAACCTTCTTCAGCAGTTCCCGCATCATATAGTTCTTCCTTTGAATGATACAATCGATATTGATCAAGATTAAGCTTTTTGTGCAAATTAATAATATGGATGATATCACCTCGATAATTATAGATGCCATCAATATAATCCATACTCTGGGGTAACTTTCTTACATGCCCTGATTGAATTATTTCCTTTATATCCAATAATTCAATTGCAAACTGTTCCCAACCAACTTCAAACACAATAATCGATATTTGATCCCTTTCTCTAAATATATTTCTTTGCACTTTTCTTTTCACCTTTTTATATTTCAAAGTATTGATCTATTACCTTTCCAAATCTTTTAAATTGAGAGATATCTCCGTTAAATTCCTCCAATTCTCGTTTAAAGGTAGTAAGAAATTCGTCAATAATCAGGTAGATATATCTCTTAAATAATTTATCTTCTTTTTCGACTAAATATGCGAAAATTATATTCTTTTTTATAATCGTGTAGAAATGTTGCTCTCCAAAATTAATTTCTTTTAAATTACCTCCAGTATTTTGAGAGATCACTTCTCGTGAAAACGTTAAAATAGCGGAAATAAATCCACTAATCTGAACATCCTTATCCGCTAAATTCGTTCTCTCTTTATTAATTTTTGTAAAATAAGGACTCCCTGAAGGGTTTAGTATAAATATTCCTATGAGACTTCTACTTCTCGGAATCTCTATTGTTTCATTACAAAATTCTTTGAGTTCCAATAAATTGTTAGGGGATGCATATATTTGAAATACTTTTTTTGAAAATAAATACAATTGCGTAAAATATACATCATTTTCTTTTTCATTCATGTAAATGATAAGCACTTTTTTGTGGTCTACATCTTCAAAAAAGTGAATAATAATCATAAAATCCTCTAAAGGGATAATTGAGTTGCCTTTCGGCTTTTTCATAATTTCATCTTTACATATCTCAATAACATTTTGAATTAAAGGAATTCCCACTCCTTTTCGAAAAATTAAATCAAAATCTTCGGATGATATATCTTCAAGAAATCTCAACACACAAAATCCTAAAACTTGCTGAGGGATATCTTTATTAAGATTTTTTTGGGAAATATTGTTCATAACGATCATTTTCTTCAGTTTAACCTGTCTGTTGTTAAAAAAATATTAAAAAATTTTAAAAAATTGATAAAAAAACTTATTTGTTTTTTTTATTTTGTTATTTTTGTTACTTCTTCACTTGAAAGAGACTCTTCTTCAATCTTTCTGATTCGCGATGTACCAGGACTCTGCGTTTTCATAACAGTTTTGTCTTCAGTTCTATCCGTTTTGCCAATTCTAAACGGTTTCACACGCACTGCTTCTTTATCCTCTCCGAATTTTTCTTCAAGTGCTATTATTCCACCTTTCTTATGAATATTGAGCTCGTCTTCAAGTTCTTCAGCTAAAACTTCCAATCTCCGTGCCGTTGCAACAATTTCATCCATCGCCGAGACTTGTTGCTCTATTGTGGCTTCTACTAACCTAAGTGCTCTCTCGTTTTTCCTTTCTTGATCTCTTGCTTCTTTAATCTCTTCAGTTACCTCTCCAATTGCGGTTGATGTTACCTCTATTAACTTTTCAATAAATCTTACTCTATCACCGGAATCAGAGACCGACTTTCTTGACTCTTCAGCAAGTTTTCTGACTTCATCCGCAACCACTGCGAAACCTCTTCCGTGCTCTCCTGCTCTTCCCGCTTCAATACTGGCATTAAGAGCTAAAAGATTTGTTTCTTCGGAAATGCTGGAAATAAGATCCATAACTTTATCTATATCACTTGTGTGCGTCAAAATGTCATTGGCATTTTCTTCAATACTTACAATATGTTTATCAATTGTTCTTAATGCTTTTACTTGTGCTTGTGTAGCCTCATCAACCTCGCGCAGATTATTCTCTGCGCCATGCATTACTTTATCTATCTCCTCCGCACTTGCTTCTAATTCAGCAGAAATATTTGCAACATTAATCGCCGTTTGCTCTGCATGATCTATTAATCGTTCTAATGTTATCTCTCGTTTTTCAAGCCCAATTGCTAAAACATCAACAAAGCCTACGACGCATACTAATGCTATCAAAAACATGCTAAAGCCTTCGCCCATCAAATCCGCCTCTGCCATTAAGCCGAATTTATCTAATACATTGGAAAGAGAAAACATCACTCCTCCGAACATAATAAGAGCGAAAAACACATGGGGTAAATTTCTTTGCTTATAATAAAGAACTACAGCAATAATAGTAGCTATGACAAAGAAGAATACACCTATAAGATTTAGCATTCCATCTTGAAATTCACCTATCGCTGCCAGCATATCTTGCCGGTCGGAGATTAAATATTCTGTGATATCTTTTTCATCAGGGATTAATCCAAATAACATATTTGTTAGACACCTCCCACATTTCCAGATGATTTAAGATAAATGGTATAGTATTCATATGCAGCTCCTAGAGCAAAAAAGGCTCCACTAATTAATACAAATAAATGTTCAAGTGTATTTAATGCCGCTGACATGTTTAGAAATATGGCCTCTGTATTCGTGAATAGAAATACAAACCAAAGAGAAAATATACCTGGAAAATATTTGATAAGTCCCTTCTGATAAAACATTGAGATAGCATAAATAACTATGCCCACACTCATCATTATCCAAGAAACAAATTCAATAATTTCAAGCCCCGATTCTGTTGTGTTAAAAGTTAGATATAATTCGATAATATCCTCATTCGATAGTGCCATTTTCGTTAATTTCACCTATTTTTCAATTATTAACTACTTTTTTCTAATTCTTTTATTTATGATTTAGAATTTTTACCTTCTGTTATCAAAAAATATAAAGAAAAGATATATTTTTGATAACAAAAAATGTTTGAAAAAAAGAAAAAACATTTGCTATTTAAACTTAATCATTTGCAAATGGTTTTTTGTATCATTTTCCAAGAAAATTAATAATTACAAAAATAATGTAAAAATAAAACCTTATTCTCAGAAAAATGTAAAATTTTAAAAGAAAAATAAATAATTTCAAGTATTTTTTTATATAAACCACCCAAAAGAGGGGATTTTCCGCTACTACTACATTTTAAATAATTATGCATAATTCAATCAGAAAAAGAATAGATGTGTAAAAAGTTATATTTAAATAAAATTTCTTTCATAATTTGTACTAACAAGTATCAAAAAATGGGTAAATAAAGGTCATAATAAATTGATCACTCACGGGCTTTATAAAACGTTTGACTTGTATTCCAATGAAATCTCTTTATTTTATGATTGCATAGATAAATATTTTAAGGGTATTATTTTACGGAATTTAAGTCAAATCCCACTTGATTCTCATGAATCGAAAAGAATATTGGGGACACTTAAATCAATCATAAATGATGCATTAACACAGTTTGGATTTAGTGCTGAGGAGATAGAGAGTCATCTCACTTTTTTATGGAAGACTGAAGTAATAACCGATATATTAGCCGAAACAGATATTTTTCAAATGTATGAGAAATTGTCCCCGCTTCTTTATAAGCTCTTTTTAGAGAGGATAATGAACTACGTCGTTGATAGTAATTCAAACAGCATTATGGTTAAGTTAAAATCCGAGCAATTCCTCCCTATTGAATTTTTGATTAATATTCAAAGGATTAAAGATAGGTTCAATCGTTCATCGGAAAAAAAGGAGCGTTTAAAAAAATATCTTGGAATACAAAAAAAGATCCTAAGAAAATTAAGGGATAGCGAAGCTAGCATTAGAAATCTGCAGAACTTAGCAGAGCCCCGAGAAAAATTACAATTATCTTATATTATTTATCGAATTATTGATTTTTTCAATTTAAAGAATCTTTTTGATTTTTCTACGATAAAAGAATATATTGCAAATAAATATGATGATTGGTTGGATACTATTCCCTTAGTCTCTTTAAAAAATCCCGACCTTTACTATTGTGGGATGTATTTAGCCAATCAATTATCGATTCCTATCGATTTAGATAAAATAAAATACTTTTTACTTAATATTTATGATGAAAACATTGATGAATTTGAGGCTCCTCTCATAGAAGCAACGAATCAAGTGTATTATTTCTTTAAGACAGCATGGATGGCTGATCTGGAGCTTTCTCCCCGGCAGATTACTGAATTACTCAAAGGTGAGGAAAAGTTTTTTGGACATACCTATTTAAAAAATTTAGAGACCTCACAGTTGGTCATTATTTTGATGATTTACAATCAATTAGGACTTTATGACAAAATTGAAGAGGAAAAATTGCGAAACATTATAAATGAGATAGAGAAAAGAATAGCTCCTGAAGGGATAAAGCAATTTAGAGATGGATTTATTTCGGCGGAGGCAACTTATTTTGTGTTATATTGCAAATATTTCAGGGATGATTTAAAAAAAGTTAACACCGGAGAGATAATTGATCGATTGATTTCCAGGATTTTCCGAAATTTACAACTAATCGATTTTTCTAAGGATATTAACTATGATTTATTAACCGAATTATATTATGCTTGTGAAAGTCTTCAATTGCTCAGTTGTATGGGTGTAGAAAATATGATAAAGAACTTAGCACGTCATTTATTTCCGGATAATATTATTGATGAGTTGTTAAGTAACGGCAGAATAAGGAATAGAAATTCGAGACTCTGTGATTTAAAAGTTGATAGATTAACAGGAGAATTAATTTATCTCTATTAAAATGAGCTTTGCATTAAATCAAAATTCTTATCTTTTTTTAATTCATTTGTTAAAGTTTGTTCTATCATGATCCTTTTTATTAGAATCATTCTTAAAAAAAATTGCTGGAAATCAAAGAATTTTTTTAAAAATTCATATAATTTATAAGATATTAATTAGTAAAATCCAC
The DNA here is from genome assembly GCA_008080765.1 of Promethearchaeota archaeon. Lineage (GTDB taxonomy): Archaea > Asgardarchaeota > Lokiarchaeia > Sigyniarchaeales > SOKP01 > TEKIR-8. The sequence goes on from SHMU01000005.1 coordinate 32,444, forward strand.
GAAGAAATAGGGTAAATTCCAAAGTAGAATAACAAGAATTTTTAAGGCAAAATTTTCGCAAATATGAGATTTAAAAAAAAGAAGAGAAGAAAGAAAAAAAATTAAAGTTTGGGATAGGCAATTTCTTTCAATATAAAGTGATCTCCTGCTGGAGTATTAACCGTTATACCTCCAATTAATGCAATATTACCCTCAAAGTGGTCTTTTTCAATCTGAAGGAACGTTTCAATCATTTTTTTTGCTTTACTCGCTACTAAGTTGTAGTTGAGTTTAAACATATCTATGATTTGTTGGTTTTCATTTTGAAGAATTAAAATGTGGTTTAGGGTATCAGCATAATTCTGAATGAGGGCGTTATGAAGTGCAATCCGGGTTGGATCTAAATCATTTGGATCTGGTGCAATTTGAAAACTTTCTGCGCTACCCGCTTCTTTAAGGGCGCCTAAAAATCCCATCATTGCTCCACAAGAATTTGTAATCTTTTGTTGTCCTGGACGTACAATCTTACCATATAGAAATTCTTCCTTTTCAATGATACCTAAATGAGGGCTAATAAAAAAGATTAAGTTTCCCCCAATTCGATTACCATCAATAATATTATCGGGAGGATGGTGACTGGCCGCAATAATTCCAGACACTCCCCCCATAGGATATGCTCCAAGACCACCTAGATGAAATTCTCCGTCATAATTCTCTTTTAGAGCATCTTCAATAGTATCAAGTGCCTCAAGACGATTCACATCATCAGGGCATACGCTAAATACGAGTCTAGAGTTTCTTCTTAAAAATTGATTCTCTGAAAGATCAGCTTTAATAGTTTCAATGAAATCATTGATCGTTAAAACTTTCCCCCAATCCCCATAATCATTTTTTAATTGACTTAATTCATCTGCAGTTGTTAGAACCATTTCTTATTTCAATTCTCGGTATTATTTCATAGAGTATGAAAGAATTTCTATTTAAATGTAATTATTTCGAAAATGATGTTCTCTTTCGGATATTTATTCAAAAAAAAAGGCATTTATTGGACAAAAAAGTCTAATCTTTTTAGAAAGTTAATCATTCCGTTCTTTTTCTATGATGGTTCTATGATTCTATTTTCTGATTTAGTTCTGGGGAATATGAGTAATTATTGATAATTTTGTGCTTAATAGATCAAAATTCACTTCCCTTATCATTTTCCCACCAATATTTTTTTTTTCGAGTGCAACATTATAATGGGATAATTGTTCTTTGAGAATTTCAAAGCATTTTTTAATAGATGTATAATTTCTATTAAAAATTTGGGCCCCTCCAATGATATAGGCCTTCAAATTTTTTTCAGAAGAACCTTTGAGCAACATTTTTTTAATCAAATAAGGTACACAATGGGTTGCATATTGGAAAGGCTTTTCTGGAGCTTTTAACGGAGAAGAGTGTTTATATTTAGAAAATAATACATGTGACATGCAATATATTCCATTATCCTCATCAAATAATACCAACACATAGGTGGAGCCAAGTCCGTATATAGAAAGCGATTTAATATATTCCTTATTTTTGTTTTTATTAATAACAATATATTTTCCTAAGGGTAAAGTATGTTCTTTGAGCGGGGGTGCTACAGTTTTTTCTCGAGATTTAGGATAATTGTTTATAGTGTCCTTCTTTTTAATATTCTTCTGAATTGTTTTCTGAAGTTTTCGTTCATTTTCGCTGGTTCTCTCCTTTTCTCTTACCAGTTCTTTTTCTTTATTTCTCTTTTCTTCTCTTCCTGTTTGTTCATTATAGAATTTTTGAACTTTAGCATCAAATTCTTGAATTTTGTTATTAAATTCTTTAACTCTTTCACCAAACTCCTTTTTTTCTCGCTCCAACTGTGCCTTTTGTTCTTCAAACCATTGTAATTCCAGAGTATATTGACGTTTCTCGTACTCAAAACTTTCTTTTTTGCTTTGAAACGTGGATATTTCTTTTTGTAGGTGTTCTCGCTGATCGTTGATATAATCTAATTCAATCTGAATTTGTTCTCTTAACTTCTCCAGTTTTAACCGTTTATCAGCAATTTGGGATGTGAGATTCCGAACATCTTGTTCAGTCGGTATCTTTTCTAGATTATGAAAGGATGATCTGTCTAAATACACCTCATTTTGTTCGGTATTGGTTTGTAGAGGTGAGAATGCTTTTGTTGGGATGTTATTTTTTGGAGAAGATAAAACTGGGATTATGACTTGATTCTGTATTTTTTTTTCAATTGGGCTTTTAGACAATTTTATGTGATTATAATATGAGTTTTGCTTTGAATTCATAGGTTTTTTTAATTCATAGAGATGATTATTTAATTTGATATTGGTATCAATATATTCTTTTTTAAGTGAATTATTGTTGAGGCTCCCCACAATGCTACCATGTTCTCCCGTCTCTACTTTCTTCATTTGTTGTTTTAGTGATTCTCTATATTTTTTCTCTTTTAAAATTTTTTTATTAATCTTTTGAAGAAGATCATCTTTTTCGGTTTGCAATTGTGTTTTTTGTTCAATAATGTAAAATTTATCAATAGGATCAATCAATACAAATCCATAGGTATCTTGTAGTGATTCAGTTTTGCCTAACACTAAAATTCCTTCTGGATGCAAGTGAGCTTGTAAGTTATTCAAAAGCATCTCGCGATAATGTCGATTTATGTAAATAATAAAATTGCGGCATAAAATAACATGATAGTTTAAAGATTTTTTATGTCCCATCGTTATATCTTCATTAAGAAATTGCACTTTATTGCGAATTTCTTTGTTGAGTTGATATTGGGGAGGATTTTGCGAAATCTTGGTAAAATAGTTGTTTTTATATGGCTCTGGCATTTCAGCGAGGGCATGTGTCCCATAGATCCCTTTCAGAGCATTATTAATAGCTCTTGGATTTATATCAGACGCAAAGATGGTATATTCGGGAAAATTTTTGATGGTTTTTTTCTTTTCTTCTATAAGTATGGCAAGTGAATAGGGTTCTTCTCCCGATGCGCAAGGACATGACCAGATATTGAGGTTATCCATATTTTTTAAGTTCAATTCATCAAGCTTTGCTATTATTTTTTCAAATACATCATAATTTCTGAAAAAATAGGAATAATTAATAGTAAAATTATCGAGAAATGTATCAACCTCTTTAGGATGAGATTGAAGATAATGATAATAATTCTCTTCAGAGGTAAGTTTTAATTTCTTAATTCGTGATTTTATTCTACGCTTAACATACCTTTTCTGATAATATCTAAACTGAATACCCGTGGAGGTTTCAATCTTTGAGATTATTTTAATATAGATATCTGAATCCATAGTTATTGTTTCAATAAGTAATAACACCTACAATAAAATCTTATTTACAGACTAAAAATACATAATCTAAATACATAATATAGGTGACATTTTTAAAAATATGCTTTAGAAAAAGTAATAAAAAAAATAAGATTAATTTTGTTTTAAATTATTGTTTCAACCATTTTTTAGCTTCTCTTTCCGATGAAAATGCTTCAATCTCTATTATGCTACCACTTTTTGCTTTATAATTATTTATCACCAGTTGTGTGATTGCACTTTCCGGAACTACGAATGCTTCTTTTTGCAAACCCAGCTTTGAAGACTCAGGAAGTATTACATCAGTAACCCATTGCATATCATCTGTGGAGACTGACTTTACATTCCGAGCATCAACAAACCATCCCAGTCTGGGAAATCTACGCTTATATTCCCTATAGAATTCAAGAGATTTTTCCTCTGATTCTCGATATTTTTGAGAAGGTATAAATTTCTTTCCGATCCATTCCAAACAAGGAACGGTCTCATCTAAAGAGATTGTTACATAATCATTATCAAATAATTCTATGATAGTACCACCTTTGTTTAATTTTTATAATTTTTTATTTTTCAAATTATTTTTTCAAAAGAATTGTCTTCTTCTTGCATATAAAGTTTTTTTTTTGCATAATTTATTATTTCTTTTACATAGCAAGAGAATTATAAATATTATATTAAGTCACAGAGTTCTTTATAAGTAAGAATTACCCGACATTATTACCCAATTAAAAATTAATGCATATTTTTGGATTTTACTTAAACCCTTTCACAAAAAATTGATTTTAATAATAATCAGAATTTTTGAGTATATGAAGAAAAACCAACTTTTATTAAGAATTTAGGAATTTTATAATTTGGCATTACTTGATTAACTGCATCTCGTTTTATAGCAAGTCTTGGCATTCCATAAAGAACAGCAGTATCTTTTGATTCTGTTATTGCCAATCCTTTATTTTTTTTTATAAATTCTAGTCCTTGTACTCCATCCTCTCCCATTCCCGTTAACAAGATGCCGATCACTTTAATTTTAAATATTTCCGAAGCTGAAATAAAAAGTACATCAATGGAAGGAATACAGAAATTAATTGCAGGACCTTCGAATGTAGAAATGCATGGCTTATTATTAATAGTTGATATTCTAAGGTGTTTTTCACCGGGAGCAATATATGCGGTCCCTGGGGCTAATAATTCCTTGTCTTCTGCCACTTTAACCTTGAGTTTACAAGAATTATGAAGAGATCTGGTGAAGGGTTCAATAAATTTCGGATTTAAATGCTGAACGATGACAATGGGATAAGGAAAGGTAGCGGGAAGATCTTTTAAAATCAATTTAATTGTTTTAGGACCTCCCACGCTTGCTCCGATAACAATAATTTTAAAATTAATAAAAATGGGAGTTTTCGGAGGAGTTTGCTTAGAGAGGAGTTCAAATGCATTTAAAGCGGCTGGCTCTTCCCTTGTGTTAATCGATTCATTTAACTTTTCCACAGAACTTTCTTTTGATATGAGTTCAAAATCTCCATCTTCATTCATCAAGGCTTCTGGTTTTGAATCTGAAAATAAGGTGGTTGAATTTTTTTGCTTTATAGATTTGATTTCTGAATATGAAAACTCTTTCTCAGATTTTCCTCTTATTTTATCTTTTTTCTCTATAGAATCCCTAGATTTTGTAATTGATTTCTTGGATGCTTTTTTTAGATCTTTTCTTTTCTTCTTCGTATTATTAACCTTAAGATTTTTGTCCTTCTTCATAGGCTGCAATTTATCTTCAGAGTTAATAGACTTATCTATGACGGGGCCAATTTTTTTAATATCACCGAATTCAGGAAAGTTTTGAATTTCATCTAATTGTTTAATAACTTTTGAATCGTTAGGAGAATTTTTATTACTTCCTTTTTCTAATTGGTTTAAATATTTCCCAAATGAAAATATTTCGTTTACTCTTCTCTGCCGAAAAGGAATTGACATATTGGTAGAGTCAACTTTGTGTTTTTCATTTTGATAAATTGTTTTAATATTAGATTTAGCAGCTATTAAGACCTTATCAATTAATATTGTTTGAAACTTTCTTATAGCCTCCCCTCCAAAAGTTCCCGGCTTAATGATGTAGTCAAAAGCTCCCAAAAGAAGTGCTTGGATGGATGAGTCAAGAGTTTGAGGAGAAATACTGGATAAGATAATCACAGGAAGCGGTAAAGAATCCATTATTTCCTTAAAAGCTTCCAGTCCATTCATGTTAGGCATCAATAAATCCAAAATAACTACATCAGGGCGGGTTTCTTTGGTTAGTTTTACTGCCTCTTTCCCATTCTTTGCTCGGGCTATCACTTCGATAGATTCCTCGGATGATAGGAGTTCCGCAACTTTTTTTCTCAAAAAGGAAGAATCATCGGCGATTAATACTCGTATACTCACGCTTATGTCAAATTTAATTTTCCAATATTTGAATATATGTATAAAAAATCTAATATGAAGGGAATAAATCCAAACTAATTAATTATGATGATTTTGATAGTGATTAGATTAGTTTCATTTTAAATTATAAGAGAAAAAATTGGTTTAAAAACTTTCTTGATTAGCAAATTTCACGCCCTTATTTACCATATCTTCCAACGCCTTTGAAATATTGTCTTCGGGATCATCGATTCCTTTTGTTAAATCAATTAGCACATTAGATTCAAATCCAAATTTGACACCATCTATTGCAGAATAATACACACAATAATCCAAAGCAAGCCCACATAGGAATAATCTTTCAACATTGATAGTATTTAAATATCCTCTTAAACCTGTCTCATGTTTCTTATCATTTTCTAAAAATGCCGAATAAGAATCGACCTTAGGATTAAAGCCCTTTCGAATTATCGCTCGAGCGAAGTCTACTTGAAGATTCTCATGAAATTCTGCCCCTTTAGATCCTTGGACGCAATGATCGGGCCATAACACGGGACCGATTGCTTCATCCTCCGATGTGAACAAATCACCCGGTTCTTTATTACGATGGCTGCTGGCAAAGGATAGATGATCTTTAGGATGCCAGTCCTGAGTTAGAATCACGGTTGCTAGACTTTCATGAAATTTTGAGGCGATGATATTTATGCCTGCAATAATAGAGTCTCCATTTTCTACCGCTAAAGCACCTCCGGGTAGAAAATCATATTGCATATCAACAATAATTAACGCATCCTTTTTTTTGATTTTAATATCTTTTTGTATGGTTAAATCGCTTATCTCCATTCTCTTTCACCATTTTACTAAATTTCTTTTGATTTGAAAATTTATCTTATCTTTTTAATCTTTATCTTATAGTTCTAAGATTTTAAATTGTTCAAATTTATTAGGTATATATTAACATATTAAAACAGCAATAATGGAAATAACACAGATTAAAAGTCAATAACAATAAATAAAATGAATTAATTATAAAAATAACAATAAAGAATATTATTCATAGAAAAGTGAATAACAATGAATGGAAAGCAAAAGTTTTATCTATTATTAGCGCTTTTTCAAATCGTTCTTGCCCTCACGGTATTTTTTTCAATTGAGGGGCTTACGAACTTAGTTGCTGCGCAAACAGAAACGTTCTCTGTCCCAGATACAACTCCTGACATGGATTCTACCTCAGTAGCGTGGCTTGCGCTCTCAGCATCTATTTCCGTGGGTGCGGGGGTTCTTGCTGCAGGATGGTCAATTAAAACCACGGGTACAGCGGCAATTTCGGCGCTATCGGAGCGAGAAGGTGTTTTTTTTAAAGCATTTTTAGTAGTAGCACTTTGTGAAGCATTAGCTATCTACGGTTTGATTGTAGCTATTCTCATATGGACCAAAATTCCCTAGGCATTAAAAAGGGGGATTTTTCTCACGAGTATAAGAATGGTTAGTTAAGTTCATTTTCAACTAAATTTCGAGAAAAAAGAAAATAATCTCTTTGGTGATATATATATGAGTGTAATTGTTCCTTCCTATGCGTATACCTATATAAAGATAGGTTTTTTAAAGCAAATTATAATGCCTCAAAAAGAACGTGATAAATTATCAAAAGTTATTGATATAAAGGAATTTATTAGTATTATTGAGCCTTACTATCCCGACTTAGAAATTAAAGAATATACTATTACAGAAATTGAAAAACAGGTTTACAATATTAATATAATGCTAATTGGGAAGATTATTTCCTATTCTCCTTCAAATTTACGAAGTTTCCTTAAGGATTATTTGCTAAAATATGAGATTATGAACTTAAAGCAGATCATTTCGGGGATCATTTTAGGTATTAGTCAGGAGGAAAAACGCAGTAATATTAATTTCTTAGTGCAGAGATATTTAGATAGAGAAGATTTCATGAAAGAGTTAGTAAGTATAGGCTCATTAGAAGAGTTACGATTATTTTTACGGAATACCAGATATTATAAGGCGGTGAGAGAAGGATTGTTATATTTTCGAAACAAAAGTGAGATCTTTGTCTTAGAATCCTTTTTAGATCAAATCTATTATCAAAATTTAGTGCGTAAACGCAAAAATCTTAATAAATTAGAAAGAAAAATGATTGTATTATTAACTCACTATCTTACCGAAATCTATAATATAAAGCTTATTTATCGGGGGATTTTAAATGATATTGATAGAAATCTGCTTTCTCAATTTTTAGTACAGAGTGTGTTGTTTTTTGATGCTCAAGATTTCAATTTGTTAATGGAGCAAACCCATATACAAGAATTCTTTAACCTACTTAATTCAACCTTAAAGCAAGATCCCGATTTGAAAGTATTTTATCGAGAGATTTCTGCAACTATGGCACATCCGATCTGGGTGTTGGAACGAATATATCAAAGGTTTTATTTTTCTAAATTTAAATTAAAAGTAGATAAGATTGATTACACCACGTTGTATCGAATATTTGAATTAATTATAAAAAAAGATCAAGAAATAAATTTTGAGATAATACCGAATCTCGTGAGGATAATCCATAGAAAGTTTAAGAGATTTGAAGATATATAAAAATTAACAATGGAGGTATATATATGAGTATTTTTGAATGGGTAAAGGATATTGAAGAGAAATATAAAACATTAATAGAAAAAATTGACCAAGAGAATGAAGAAGAGCTGAAGAAATTAGAACAACAAGAGATGGATGCAATGAATCTGACTTTAAAAGAAAAGGAAAACTTTGTAAAAAGTACCTTAGATGACCTCAAAAACAAGTTAAAAAGACGTATTTTTGAATTTGAAGAACAAGTTGCTGAGAAGATGAAAGAGATGAATAAAGAATATGAAGAAAACCGAGATAGTATTATTAATGAGATCTTAGAGAAAATGAGGTTGAAGTTCTAATGCCCATGACACAGAAAATTCATATTATAAGTGATGATGATGAGTTTGTTATTTTAATGAAGTTACTCGGAATAGCAGGAACAATACTAAAAGATTCAAATGCATTTTTAGAAGTATTTAATGAACTAAAAAAAGATAAGTCAATTAGTATTATCCTTATTTCAATGGAATTACCGGAAACTATTATTGAAAATTTACTGGAATTTAAATTAAATAACACAAGACCGTTTATATTTTTAATACCAGATTTATTTGAAGAACATGCAGAGGAAAAAAGCGTGTTTTTAAAACGAATATATAAAAAAGCAAATAAATTGTTAATTTAGAGGAATTAGTATGAGTAATGAGAACACGGAATTAAAGACGCAATTCGGAAAGCTGGGAATGTATCTTGTCGATCAAGCAAAAGAAAAAATTAAGGAACTTAACCAGCAAATTCTTTTTCGAAAAGCAGAAATTAAAAAAAAATATCGGGAAAAAGAGGTTAAAAACTCTAAAAATTTAAGAAATGAATTTATTGTGGAGTATGACCATATTTTAAATGCCAACTTCTCCACTACGATTTTGAAAACGAAAGAAAAAATATTGAAGTTTAAAAATCAAATAGTATCAAGTTTTATTAAGGATCTCCATCAAGAACTTGTAAAAAAAATTAAGACTAACTATTCAAATTATACAGCTTATATTTTTGAAAATATTGTCACCTTAAATAAGGATCTTAAGAATAAGAAAAATACTGTTTTCTATTTTAATTCTCGTGATGTTTCTCCTTTTACCGAGGAGCGAAAAAAAATAGAACAAATCGTTGAAGAGAAGGTTGCGATTAAAGAAGATCCGAAAATTGATATTGGAGGATTTAAAATAGAATTAAGCGAAAAAAAGATTGCATTTAATTATACTTTAAAAAATATCATCCAAGATAATTATTCAATAATTGAAACCAAATTTGCATCATTAATTGCCGATTCTGAAATAAAAGACATTCAAAACAAATTTGAACAATACATTAATGAACAAAAAAAGAAAAAAGAGGATATTTTAGTTGAATACGACAGAATCTGATAATTTAAGAGAGAACAATACCGGATATATCTCGGAAATTAATGGTTCTCTTGTTACGGTAAAGGGAATTGAAAATCAAGTAAGACTCCATGATTTAATCAAGATTCCGAAGTATAATATTATCGGAGAAGTCATTCAAATTTACAAAAATAGAATAAACGTTCAATGTTATGAACCTACCGATAATTTACGGTTAAAGGAAGAAGTACAATATCTCTACGAACCGTTATCAATGGAATTAGGACCCGGGCTGTTATCAAATGTGTTTGATGGTATCCAACGACCATTAGATAAAATTTTTCGAGAAGAACCCTCAGGATTTATTAGAAGGGGTCTTGATATTCCTGCATTGACAAGAGATAAACAGTGGCATTTTAAACCGCTTCAAAAGCGCGGAAGTAAGATACAAGGGGGAGATGTCGTGGGTGTTGTTCAAGAAACAGAAGCTATTACACATTATATATTGGTTCCACCCAACGTACAAGGAAGTTTAACATCTATAAAAAAAGAAGGAGACTATACAATTAATGAGACAATCTATGAGGTGGAGTATAATAAGAAAAAGCATTCATACTCAATGATGCAAAAATGGCCTGTTACAAAGAGACGTCCTTTTAAGAAGAGATTACCCCTCAATAATCCATTAATTACCGGACAGAGAGTTGTTGATTTATTATTTCCTATAGCTAAAGGAGGGACCGTTGCCGTCCCTGGAGGCTTTGGAACGGGAAAATGTGTAGTTGGAGAGACACCTATCTTGCTGGCAAATGGTTCACTGATAAAAATTAAGGAATTATACAAATTTTTTAAGAATAATAACAAGGGAGAAATCAAAATAAATACTCCTACCGAAAAATTAATTTCTATTAAGGATAATTTGGAGATACTCTCATTTAATGGAACACAGCTGAAAAAAAAAAATGCAACTCATATTTATCAAGGGAAAACAAAACAAATATTAAAGATTGAAACAAAAACTGGAAGATGTATCCAATTAACACCAATACACAAACTACATATTTTTGATGGAATTAAAATATCTGAAATAGAAGGGAAAGATTTAAAGGAAGGAGATTTTATTGTAGTTCCAAGAAAAATAGAGATCTCAGGTAAAGATACTTTTTTTAATGCTTATCAGATGGATGATTCTCTTCGAGTTATTGATAAACTTGCTTTAAGTCAGATGAAAACCTTTCTGGATTCATTAGAAAAAACTAATAACATTCAAGAAATTGCAGAAAGGTTGAAAATAGATCCTAAAACATTGATAAATTACTGGAAAGGAATAAATAATCCAACAATTGAATTTTTCAAACAATTAAACAAAACTTTTGGGTTTGAATTGATAAATATTAGAATTATTAAAGCACAAAGACAATCCCCACCGTTTAAAATCCCGGAAAAATTAACAAAAGAACTCTCAGAATGGTTAGGATTATTTATTGCAGATGGTCATATCAAGGGAAAACAGGGGGGGATCTTTTTATTTAATGCTTCAAAACAAATTTTAAATAGATTTTCAGAATTAACAAATATAATATTTGATTTAGAAGCTGTCTTTGGTCAAGATTCCGAAACTAAAACACCCTATATGGTAATTAGAAATAAATCATTAAGACAATTTTTATATTCTTTAGGAATTCCAAAAAATGAAAAGTCAAAGAAAATAAGAATCCCCAATTGCGTCCTAAATTCACCAGAAGCTGTATTAATCCATTTTCTAAATGGTTATTTTGCTGGGGATGGTTGGTTTTCACAATATACTGTTGGATTTTCTACAGCAAGTATCAATTTACATATAGACACAAGTTATTTATTAACAAGACTGGGGCTTCTCTACAGAGTATCTTATAAAAAGAATTCTTATGTTATAGAATTGGAAGGAAAATGGGCTGAAAAATTAGCAAATATCTTAAGAAATATAGATATTTTTAAATATGACAAATTAAATTCTTTATTCATTTATTCAGATCAATCAGTAGAGCATTTTGATAGCTTAGATGTTATGCCTTATAATAAAGAGATTTTTAAAAAAATCAAAAATCAAGGTAGAGATCCATTAGCGCATAATGCATTTAGAAAATTTGAAGGAATTAGACTTGATAATTATATTAAAAGGAATCAACGTCTAACAAAAAGGATGTTCAAGAAAATTTCTAATACAATTGAAAAATACAATCTCAAAATAGATAAAGAAATTGTAGAACATATAAATTATATATTGGATCTCTCAGAAATCCTATATTTTGATGAAATAAAAACCATTAAAATTATTAATAAAGCAACAGAAGTTTATGATTTAACTGTTGAAGACACTCATAATTTTATTGGAGGCTTCCAGCCATTTATACTTCATAATACTGTACTCCAGCAGTCTATAGCGAAATGGTCTGATGCTGATATTATAGTTTTCGTTTCATGTGGAGAGCGTGGTAATGAGGTTGCTGATTTATTACGCCAATTTCCGAAGCTCACCGATCCTAGAACTGGAAGACCCTTATTAGAAAGAACAATTTTAATTACAAATACTTCCAATATGCCAGTATCTGCCCGTGAGGCAAGTATATTTTCGGGAATTACCATTGCTGAATATTATAGAGATATGGGATATAATGTTGCGCTTCAAGCAGACAGTACATCCAGATGGGCAGAGGCACTTAGAGAGATTTCTGGGCTATTGGAAGAGATGCCCGCAGAAGGAGGGTATCCCGCATATCTTCCCTCAAGACTCTCGGGATTCTACGAGCGAGCAGGTATTATCGAGACATTAGGAGGAGGACAACATAAGCATAATCATAATGGATCCTTAACCGTAATCGGTTCTGTATCTCCACCTGCGGGAGATTTTAGCGAGCCCGTGACCTCTAATACCAAACGATTTGTTCAGGCATTTTGGGCATTAGATGCGGAGCTTGCCTATGAGAAGCATTATCCCGCAATTAATTGGATTGAATCCTATTCAAATTATCCCGAGTATATCAAAGAATGGTGGAAAGAGGAAGTTCATATAGATTGGATGGAGATAGATTTAAATTGGTTTCAAGCAAGAAAAAGGGTAAACCAAATTTTATCTCAAGAACACGAATTAAAAAACATGACCCAATTAATCGGGGAAGAAAATCTACCCGAACAACAACAATTAGATCTTTTTACCGCGGGCTTAATTAAAGATGCTTTTCTCATTCAGAATGCCTTTGATGAGATAGATACCTTTACCAGTCCAAAAAAGATGCTAGCATTAATATCATTAATTTTATTATTTTATCAAGAAGGAAAAAATCTCTTAAATCAAGGTTATCTTATCAAAGATATCAAGGAGCTTGATGTGATAAATAGGTTTAAAAGAATCAAAAACACTATACCCAATGAGGAAATAATAGAGATAACAGAAATGAAAAATGAATTATTAAAACAAATTGAAAGTCTTCGAAAATCATATGGGGTGATCCGTTAAGTGAGTGTGAGTTATAAAAAAATCAGTCAGATAATTGGACCGTTAATTTTTCTGCAAAATAATCATAATGCTCAATATGGAGAAATTGTTAAAATCGTCATGGATAATGGCGAAGAAAGAAACGGAGAAGTAATCAAAATTGACGAAGAGGTCATCTTAATCGAAGTATTCGAAGATACTAAAGGACTCTCAAGTGTAAATTCGGAGGTAAGATTTACTAATGAAACCTTCAAATTGAAACTTTCAAAAGATATGTTAGGTGGGACTTTTAACTCATTAGGAAAACCCATTGATATTAAAACCCGAAAGATTTTAAAATCTGACATTATTCAAGAATTAAGTAGAGATATTAATAGCACACCTATTAATCCCTATGCAAGAGATTATCCCACAGAAGTCATACAAACAGGGATTTCAGGAATAGATGGTTTATTTACCTTAGTGCGTGGACAAAAATTGCCCATCTTCAGCGGCCAAGGTCTTTCGCATAACGAATTAGCTGCACAAATAGTTTCCCAAGCAAAAGTGTTAACCGAAGAGCCTTTTTTAATTATTTTTTGTGGTATTGGAGTAATTCAAGATCAAGCTATTAGCTTCATAGATCGCTTTAAAGAAAGCGGAAATATTCAAAATATTATTTCTTTTATAAATTTTGCAGACGACCCCGTAATGGAACGATTGATGATACCTCATGTTGCATTAACAGCTTCGGAATTCTTTGCCTTTGATAAAGAAATGCATGTATTAGTGGTATTAATCGATATGACTAATTATGCGGAAGCATTACGCGAATTAAGTTTATCTAAAGAGGAGATACCGAGTAGAAAGGGATATCCCGGACATATTTATACGGATTTTGCTCGGATTTATGAACGTACAGGTCTCATTAAGGGAAAAAAAGGGTCAGTCACTCAGATTCCTATTTTAACCATGCCAAATGACGATATCACGCATCCCATTCCCGATACCTCGGGATATATTACTGATGGACAGCTCGTATTGAGTCGTGATCTTGAAAAAAAAGAGATTTATCCACCCTTAGAGGTTCTGGCTTCAATATCGAGGTTGATGAAAGATTCAATTGGTCAAAATACTACCCGAGAAGATCATGCTGATCTAAGCTCTCAATTAATCGCCTCATATTCGAAGGCATTAGATATAAGAGATTTAGCATCGATTGTAGGGGAGGACAGTCTTGATCCCAATCAAAAGCGATTATTAGAATTTTCTGATGTATTTGAAAAAAAATTTCTTAATCAAAAAGGGATTGAAAATAGAGATTTTACCACCACATTAAATTTGGGATGGGAAATCGCATCAATGCTTTCAAAATCGCAATTAACGAGAATTAAAACTAAATTTATTGAAAAATATTATCAGTGAGGGGTTTTCGTTAGCAATGAGCTTTAGAAAAATAAAACCGACCAAGAGCAACCTTTTAAAATTAAAATATCACCTTGAATTCATAGATAAGGGAAAAAATTTCTTAGAATTTAAAAAAAACGAGCTGATCCAAGAGATAAGAGATGCATGGGAGCTCTATAAAGCAAAGAGAAAAGACTTTTTTAATGTAGGAGGACAAGTTTTTCATACACTAAATGAAACTTATAAAGAACAAGGTAAATGGGGTTTCAATTTAATTAGTCAATTTGCTGAGCTCCAATATTCTCCAATGGTCGAACTAAAATATTTAAAAAAAATTGGGATAGCAATTCCTCAGCTAGATTTTGAGTTGGAACAAAAAGAAAGTTTGCCACCTTATTCATTTGATAATACCAGTAAAAATTTGGATGAATTAATGCAATTACTAACGGAATTTATTAAAAAATTATTATCACTAGCAGAAATTGAAGATAAACTTATTAAATATGCATTTAATTTTCAAAAAATTTCCCGAAGAATTCAAGGACTTAAAAATATTATTAAACCGCAGATAATGGACGATATAAAGAAAATAGAAAGCATTTTGGAGGAAGTAGAGCGGGAAACTTTCGTCCGCTTAAAAAAAACAAAAGATATGATTAAAAATTCAACAAAATAGAGGTATATTACATGAGACAAATGAGTTTATTCAATGTTTCAATTCAAAAAAATCTTGGATTCAGTCTCTTAATGAGTTTAGCTGAAGAGGAACTTGTTCATATTAAACCAAAAGAGAGCGGAGAGATCCAAGAGGAATTGGAAGGAAAGAAAAAACATAAGAAAGATATTAAAGCATTAAAAGAAAACTTACAAGAATTATTTAAAAAATTAGGGATTGACAAATCTGAATTTGAGGATTTAGAGTTAGAAGAAGAAGGAAAGATGCAATTTACTATTAAGGATTTGTATGAATTAATCCATTATATCAGAGATGAGATTAATTTTTATATTAACAGAATTAATGAATTAGACCGATATATTATTAAAGCCAATATTGAGCTTGAAAATATTGAAAGCATCAGAAAAACCTATAAATTTCTCGATTCCTACGAATTAAATCGAACCTATTTGAGATATTTTGATCAATTAAACTTAAAAGCCTATATAACTTTCTCTAAAAATCTGCCAATATTGAATGAACTTTTTCAATTTTCTGAATTTCCTAATGTCTATCAATATAAATGGATTTCAGAAGATATGATAGCTTTTTTCGTAATTTACCCAAAAAAGAATGAACAAAAACTTAACGAACGGATTAATTATATCCATGGCGAAGAAATTCCAATTCTAAAGAAATATTTATCATGGGATGGTATTAACTTCGAGCGAATTAATAAAGAGATAGATTCCATTAATAAAACACTCAGTAAATATGAAAAAGAATTAGAAAGGTTAAGAAGTGAAAATCTGCGAAAATTTGCGGCGATTTTCGAGGTAGTAAATAACTTAGAGGAATATAATTGGGCGGAGAATCAATTCATCGCAACATCTACAGATTTAGTGGAATTGGATTTTTTTGTACCATCAAATTCTAAAGAAGAGATCAAGCAAAAATTAAAAGCCAAGTTTGAAACCAATATCAGAATCCATATTAAAGATGTAGAAAGAAATCAAAGAGAAAGAGAACGAAAAAGAGAGAAAATAAGAAGAAAAGAAGTTAAAAAGGGTTCTAAGAAAAGTGCTGAAAGAGAATATGAAAAAGGAGAAACAGAAAGAGAAAAAGACTTATCCGAAGATATTCTGGAGGGAAGAGAGGGAGAAGAAGACGAAGAAGAACAATTATCAGAAAGTGCACCCACACAATTTAAGCATAATCGAATTATAAGACCATTTGAACTATTAACAAAAATGTATGGTGTTCCCTCCTATTCAGAAATTGATCCCACACCCTTTTTGTTCATAACCTTTCCCTTATTATTTGGAATTATGTTTGGAGATATCGGCCATGGAGTTGTACTCATTTTTTCGGGAATTATTGGAGCACTTTTCTTCAAGAAAAGGAATAAAAATATAAACAAAATGAGTTGGATTATATTTTATTGTGGATGGTGGGCAATTCTTTTTGGATTTCTATATGGGGAATTCTTTGGGGGGCATATGATTTTCGATTATCATCTTGAACCAATAGAGATTCCTATCCCTTTTGATGGCAGTATAGTTCTTCATAAACCTCTATCGAATGTGATGAGTCTATTATGGGTAACCATTTTTGTCGGTATTCTCCATCTTAATTTGGGATTATTAATCCAAATGGCGAATTACATCCTTAATAAGAAAAAATATCAAGCATTTGCAGAAGCCTTCATGAAAATTCTATTTCTCAATTCTTTGGTAGCTCTCGTCGTGATATGGGGGATAGATCTTAATGCATGGCTCTCAGAGCCGTATCCAATATTATTGCCCATTATTCCGGGATTAATGTTAATTATTTTAAAACCACTCGGAAAATTATTAAGAATTTCTTACATGAGAAAAGAATCATACGGACAACTATTAAGTGAAGGTTCTATTGAGACTTTTGAAACTGTATTATCGGTTCCTAGCAACATCTTGTCATATCTAAGATTATTAGCCTTAGCCTTAGCACATATATCTTTAATGGTAGCTATTACGGAAATCTCGAGACTTTTTAGCGGATCACAACTCTTCTCTCAGATCCTAGTTATTATTATATTAATATTTGGAAATGCTATCGTGATTTTATTGGAAGGGATTACAGTCTTTATTAACGCATTGCGATTAAACTTTTATGAGTTTTTTTTCAAATTTTATGAAGGGAGAGGTACAGAGTTCTCACCATTTATATTAGAGCAGGATTTTTCCAAAATAGAATTTAAACCAGAAGTCGAGAAAGATGAGATCTCCGAGGAGATAGAGAAAGAAATTGAAACTAGAAAGGCAAAAGAATATATTGAAGAAACAGAAGAATATATCTCTAAGAAATATCTAAAATAATCTACAATTATAGGAGAATAAAAATGGAAAAGAATGCGATAAAAATACATCTGTCAAGACCAAAGCAGGCATTTATACTACTTTTAGTTTTGTGTTCCATTATTCTTTTCTTTTTACTAGTTCTTGAGGAAGTCAATATAATCGTTTCAGTATTGATAGTAATTTTCTTATTCTTATTTTTTCTCGGAATCATTTTAAAGACCAAGAAGATCAAGCTCCGCATTTTTAAAGTATATACTAAATATGAATCAGATTTTGAAAAATCAAAAGAAGAATTTAAAAGTGAAAAAGAACCCCAAATTAGAAGCAATGCACTAAAATATTCTTATCGCAAACCCTTAGTACGTAAATGCGAAAATTGCGGATTTATACTCTCCCAATTTGCAAAGAAGTGTCCAAATTGTGGCAACTCACAGCAGTAAACCCTTATAAATCTAGCAATCAAATCTTTTTTAATAATATAACAAAATTACTCCCTTTAGTGTAATTCATAGTAGAATAAAATATCCTTAAACGTAGACACTATATTAATCAATATCTTACTTGAATACTATTGTTCTTTTAATAAAAAGCCCTCCTTTTACTTTACATGTACTCGATTGGAACCGCAGCGGAACTG